>NZPK01000030.1 GCA_002693325.1 Gemmatimonadota bacterium
TTGATAAATTTCGCATCAAATCGATCACCTATCTCAATAAATCCCCAATTTGCTACAGCATCATCAACCTGACGACTCGTCGCCACTTCACAATCACCGTAACTAATATCAGCGTGTGGATATTTTGACCTGATTTCGCGTAATACTCCTTCAAAAATCCAGGGAGACGTGCATTGTCCAGGCATTACTTCACGGCTTAATAAATTAACTTTGACAAAAATTGAGTTTAAATTGAGATCTAAATTCCATTCAACCAAATTCATAGCACGCGAAACCGATTCAAAAATAGATTCTGAATTCTGTTCAACATGTATAAACGCAACTCTGTTAATTACCAATACTTTTCTCCCTATCTATCCAATATTCCAATTCTACACCCTTAGGTATTCTTCCTTTGTTAAATTAGCCTGTGTCTACTACACATACTTTAGACTACTATACCTTGAATTTCACATTCATGATAGATTAGAATCACTTACATCAATTAGATTAGTTTTCCCTTTAGTATCCCATCGTACAAAACGTTCGATACTCACAATATTTGATCCATCCCAATCTAACGTTTCTACCTGATCTAGTTCATTAAACGCAAAATATTTTGACGAAGCAACGTGCCGCAGTGAGAACTTAACTGCGCGATAGATCTTCTTTACATCCCCTGTTAACTTTAATTGATCCGTGATTCGGAAACCATCGTCCAGAATATCTATTTGTCGGGCAAGTCGCCCTGGACCAAACCGTTCGATAAATATCAAACGTTTTTTTAAAAATGGAATTAAGCGTGATCCAATTAACTTTGCAAGAATACGCAAAACGAAATGTTTAAGAGGATTTGCCTCGTGGAATTTAATAGCAGTAAACTTTGTATCTACCCGATAAGAACCAGACACATGTCCACGGAGTGAATCACTGCGTTGCCAACAACTTGCTGAAATACCCGACGACTTATCAACAATACGGTAACCATAGTCAGAAAAGACTTCACGACGGTTATTGAATAAGCTGAGACTACCGCCCTTGCTTAAACCACAAAGAAGGTGAGATGTATTACGATTAACACTTAGTAAACCAGCATCTTCGAAATATTGTTCATGTTCGATGTCACAAGGCAGATAAAATTCTGAAGAAATTTCCGATGGTGCGTATTTTAATGCCCGCAGTAATGAATGAAGCATGTTGTGACAAAGATATCGATCATCAAAGGATCGGTAATATGCTTGGACACCGCCGGATCCGGAACATAAGCGATCTAACATTGCGGCAGCCTTCGACGATTGCTCTGCCATCAGACATAGTGGGCTTAGTAAAAAGTATTCAGTATTTCGCGAGCCGTAAGGTCCCCCAACACTTCCGTCCTGGTGGATAAAATAACTTGAAAAATCTACTATACGCTCAGCGACAGAATCAACATCATGATCGCCACTCAACCGTCGATACTCTAAAAGAAAATCCAGAGTAGTACTCAAATAACCTATGTCTGCTCCTCCATATTCGGAGAAAAAACCGTCCGGACTTTGTTTTTTCGCGAGACGTTCAAATTTTTCTCGGGCAGCTTTAGCAGCCCATTGTTCTCCCGTAAGTAAATATACATTAAAAAGACCGGGTATACTAGCCGCTTCCTGATTTAGAGCCTCTACTTCGGAATGCCTGATTAGATAACGAGCGGCCTTGAGACAGGATTCCAGTACTACTGAATCTTCAACCTTCAATAAAGTGCATGTTTCAGTGGCAGAAAAAAGTGTAAATGAGGTGGGTATATAGCCATGCTCTGAAGGATAATACTCATCAAATGCTCCATTAGAATGTTGAATCCTCGTCCAGAAATGCAAACCAGCCGTCGCCCAGTCCAGAATTTTTTCATTTTTTTCATACAGAGTTTTAGGTAAACCGAGACAATACAACAAAGCAAGTGACAACGTGCTTTGTTGGAGAACGGCCGACGAGAAATCCCGAATCTTAAAATGCCAGTGATTTCGATCAAAACTTCCGTATGTCGGCGAATCAGGATCACGATCCTGTTGGCTTAATATTCTCGGAACGAACTCGAGGGCAAGTTCGGCCTCTCGTTGCCATTTTGTGGTAGTGATGAGATAAGCCTCTCTAATTTACGCTGATATTTAACAAACAAGTCGGCAATTAATCCTAAAACGCCAACAAAAAATCCGCCGATGACAATAACTAAATCCATTTCCTGCATACTACCGGTACGCCATAGATTTACTCCTGCAGCCATTGCTCCCAAGCCNATCATTCCCAAACTAATAGGAAGAAAAACTTTCAATGGTTCGAAGTAGGTAACCATTCGCGCGACCTGAGTGACATAACGATACGTATCTTTTATCGGATGAAATTTCGACTTACCTGCACGCTTCGCATAGCGAATAGGAACATATTCGACACTATGACCATTACACAAAAAGGCCAATGTTATGGTCGTAACACAGGAAAAACCCTTCGGTAGAAGATCGACGTACCGNAAACCTATTTCTCGACTAAATACACGCATACCTGAATTGAGGTCAGGAATTGTTGACGATGTCAAAAANCATGCGAGTTTTCTGATAGCATATTTTGCCGGAACNCTTAATAGCTTCATGGTACCGCGTTCACTATCTCGAGCACCAACAANCTGNTCAACCTCCCGGGAAAGAAGGTGATTCAATAAATCGGCCATTCTATCGTTTGGATACGTCAAATCNACATCTGACCACATAACATATCGACCTTTTGCCGCCAGCGTGCCAGTCTTTCGGGCCGCACCTGACCCCTGATTAAATTTATGTTGAATTAAAGTAACTTTGGAATGACCGAACCCTCTAACTAAACGAGCTGTTTCGTCAGTAGACCCATCGTCCACAACAATAACCTCGTAATCTATCTTTGCCTCAGTAAGCGCATTGCAGACTATACCTAATTCCTCTNCAATACATTCTTCTTCATTGAACGCTGCAAGTACTACAGACAGCATTATTTCATCATCAANAANGTGACTATCCATTTATTTTTCCTTCAATTTCTTTCCGAAACCCTTTGTAAGACAAGGGTTGCCTCAATAAACAGAAAAACCCGATCGTACCGGGAACAACGAAGCAAAAAACAAAAAAGAGTCCTGAGAAAACCAAAGTAAACTCTAAACCTTTCTCGATTTTTAATTGCTCCATTACCAGTAGAAGCATAGCCTCTCTTGTTCCCAGACCGGCTATTGAAATAGGTAGATAAGAAGCAATACCGACTAAGACTATTGCCGCAACGACTTGACTAGTAAGTAGAGGCAGAAAAATTGACTTAGCCAACAAAACTGTGAGAAGAAAATATANGCCATAAGCAACTATAGTGAGAGCAATGCATTTCCACCCAGTCGCACTCAACATATTCTTTGCTTCACCTAAGCCAATCTTCAAATAATTAACTATCAACACTTTAAAATTAGCTACTAAACCTCTATTTATTTTTAAAACTATCAACATGGTTACCACAAGAGCAAATAATAGACCAATGGCAAACAAAGACTCCGTTACCGATAGAAAAGCCATCAATGTTCTTGGGAAATCTAAATAAAAGATTGCCCATAAACTAGCTAATCCCATAAAAACTATATCCATAAGTCGATCTACAACAGTACTTGATAATGCCCGAGGCCAATCTACGCCTGTTTTTTGACGAACAAAATATGATTTTGCTAAGTCACCAATTCGGCCCGGTGTAATAATTCCACAAAATACACCTATCGCGTAAGCAGACCACGTTGAATAAGGCGTGAGATAAATCCCCTGAACATTCAGTAACAATCTCCAGCGAATTGCTCTTATTGTTAACATAAAACCACTTATAATCGGCAAGGGAATAATATAAATCCAAGAAACTTTTTCCCATCTCATGAAAACAGAATTAAAATCAGCCGAGTAAACCAAATATATAAAAAATATAACACCTAAAAACCTAAACTGAATCATACCGATCATACTAAAAGCTCTTTTCGTTCTTCTCAAACCATAATTCTAGAATTATCAATGCCCACAACTGTTGACTATAATCACGTTTCATCATTACGTGATCATCAATTAACTTTCGTAAACCTTCATAACGAAAAAGGTTCCTTTCTAAAGCATTTCCAGAAAGTAGTACCTCTTNGAGCCATGGTAGTAGAGGACCACGCAACCATTCGCCTAATGGAATCGAAAATCCTTTTTTAGATCGATTCACGATCTTATCAGGAAGGTAGCGACGCGCCACCTCTTTTAGCAAACGCTTCCTGTCAAACAAAGTGAACTTTTCGGATCTGGGTAATTTTGCCATAAATTCGACTAATGTATGATCCAGAAAAGGAGAACGAACTTCCAGAGAATGAGCCATACTCATACGATCTACTTTAGTCAAAATATCATCAGGCAAATACGTCCGCCTATCAATTTCCAAAAGTATTTGTTCGCCAGATTCTTGAGCAGATCGCCAATANGTTTCATAGATAGAATTTCTNCTATCACATCGCAACCTATTAAAGAAAGACTCGGAATAGAATACTTCTTTCTCTTTTTGGGTAAAAAAAAACCCCAACTCGTATGAGGATTTTCACGCACGGCCGAGGCGTACTCAAAAAAACGCCTTCCTGCTTTTCTCAAACTTCTCCCATAGTACCCATCCGGTTCCCTAAATATGCGCAACAATCGTTCGGTAACTTCTGGTCCCGCCCACCGAGGAACACGATTATACAAATCAGCTAAAAGCCGAGCACTGTAACGGCGATAACCACCAAAAACTTCATCCCCACCATCACCACTCAGAGCGACAGTAACATTCTTTTGGGTTACTTCAGACAGATGGTATGTAGGAATCGCAGAAGAATCAGCAAAAGGCTCTCCAAAAAAGTGGAGTAGTTGAGGGACAAGATCCACAACATTATAGTCAACAACATATTCTTGGTGCGTTGTTTCAAATAGTTTTGCAACAGTACGAGCATGTTTCAATTCGTCAAAATTAGATTCGTTAAAGCCTATAGAAAAGGTCTGAAGGTTTTCGTGTCCAAGACTTCTCATTATAGCTACGATAAGGCTTGAATCCAAGCCTCCGCTGAGAAAAGCACCTATAGGAACATCAGCCTCCAGGCGTTTTTTTACCGCAATGCGGATCAATTCATCTAACTCATTTACGACATCGTCCTTCTTATACGTTTGTCTTATATCATTCAGGTGAACATTCCAAAAAGAACCGGTTTTAATCGATGACCTTTTATCAATAACCATCCAGGTGGCCGGTATTAATTTCTTTACACTTGAATAAATTGTCATCGGATGAGGAATAAAGAGATAGCTTAAATACTCATCGACTGCCTCATAATCGATAGATCTATTGATCGACTTATCACATAGCAAAGAAGTCATTTCGGAAGAAAAACTAAAACCATGAGAGGTTTGGGCATAAAATAGAGGTTTTTTCCCCAATCGATCCCTAGCCAAAACAAGCTCTTGTTTATAACCATCCCAAATTGCGATTGCAAACATACCCTCCAAAAAGGAGAAACAGTCTAACCCTTCATCCTCGTAAAGATGGGCAATTGCCTCGGTATCAGATTGCGTGGTTAATCGATGTCCCCGAGCAATCAGTTTTTCTCTCAACTCATGATGATTATAAATTTCACCATTAAATACCACTTGTATCGCCCCATCCTCATTTCCCATCGGTTGGCGTCCTCCTTCAAGGTCAACAACTCGTAGACGACGCATACCTAAACCGATGGGTCCCTGAAAAAAGAACCCATCTTCATCAGGACCACGATGCTGTAAGGCCGTGGCCATGGAATAAATCAGTGAATGATCCTCAAAACCTCCATCTATATGCATGTGCCCCACTATACCGCACATAATTTAGACCTTTCTTGCCAATAATTCTTCGTATATTTCATGCAATTTTGTTGCATTTTCTTCCCAAGTAAGGCCTTTTTCCTTTAACTTAACATATGCATTTTGCCCCATTTGTTTCCTGAGATCTTCATCGCATTTCAATGAGGTAAGGGCGGCCTCCAGAGCAACACTATTTTCCGGATCTACTAATAATCCTGTAGTTCCATCGTTTACAATTTCCGCGGTTCCACCAACACGCGTAGCAACAACAGGAATTCCGCATGCCTGCGCTTCGATAGCAACATTTGGACGTCCCTCGGAGCGACTTGGCAAAACAAGCAGATCTGCAGCCTGCATCCAAACTGGAATACGGCTGGCTTCCTGGCTTCCTGCAAAAATAAACTGACGATCTAATCCAGAATGATGTATTGAATCGATAATCGTAGACTTTTCAGGTCCATCACCAACAAGTACGCATTTCCAGTTTACTTCATTTTGCCAATTTGATAGAGCATCAACAAGAATATCCAATCCCTTCACAGGAACAAACATGCCAACATACAAAATAATGAAAGATTCTTCGGGTAAATTATTCTGCCTCCGACTCGCAATACGATCTCCCGGCTGAAACCGAGCTGAGACTCCATTAGGTATCACCCTGATTTTTTTCTCATTTACCCCAATATCCATTAGTGAGTTCGCCAAATCATCACTTACTGCAACCACACAGCTCATCCGAGAAATGATATACCTATTTAAAAGCTTATAATAAAAATTGTTAAAAAGTTTTACATCACTTCCCCTTACACTCAACACAATGGGGACCTGGCGGCCAAAAATCAAACTGGCAATTAATCCTGATACAGTCCAATGACAATGAACTACCTGGACATCNACCCTTTGCTTAAATACCGCCGACAAAAATCCTAAAATAAATGCAGGCAACTGAATTCGAGTCTTCCAACTCGTTCGGATATTAGTAGGAATCCCACCGCCATAGGCTACACACTGCCATTTTTCTGGCCACATATATCGAAACCGACTGATACTAATATTGCCAATTTTTTCCACATTTGAGATACCATACTCGTGTGGCGCCACCACTTGTATGACTATCTTTCTTCTACACAAAGCAGATACCTGCTCATAAATAAAAGCGCCAAACANATCACCAGGAAATCTAGGAAATCCAGTTGTTATTACGAGTAAATTCAAACGACTTATTCACTCTCCTGCATATCATACAGCATAGCAAACAACAAAAATTGAATACCCATTATAATAGTGAGCGCGCACAATACTGATTCCGGACCAGACACTCCAATACCACCAATTTGCTTATAGATCAACCAACTACCTAAACCAACACCCGCAGGTAAAAGAATCAGCCCCAGAAGGAAGAAGAAGAATAATGGATGAAAATCTCGAACTAAATACTTACTAAACAGTCGCCAAAAAAAACCTCTTACAAGCATCGGAGTGACCTTTAAAGCATAATCAAAGCCCTTTATTTGAGATTGTCTTTCCCCTTCTAAATAAATTGCCCGACGCGGAACATCCACAACTTTTAAGCCATATGCATTTAGTCGCACTAAAAAGTCCATAGGGTAACCGTAACCCTTCCAAGCTTTTCCCCAGTCTATCATATCAATCGCCCGTTTACTAATTGCAGTATAACCATCCACAACATCGTATATTTTATAATATCCTGATGCCATTTTCGTAGTAATGGATATCAGAGAGTTTCCAATAAAACGCGTCCACGGCATTCCATCTAAACCACNCTGNGGCATTAAAAATCTATTGCCCTTAGTATAGTCCGCACGCCCATTTACAACTGGCTCAATCAACTCGTCTACCATCTCTAGTGGCATTTGGTTGTCTCCTCCTACGACAACTGCAACATCAAAACCATCCACACTGGATTGCTTGTAACCTGTTATAATTGCAGCGCCAACCCCCTGATTAGTTTCGTGACTAATTAATCGCACTCGATCATCCCTTCGTGCACAGTCAAGAACCACGTCTTTGGTTTTATCCTTGCTACCGTCATCCACCACATAAATGCGATCGATTATCTCTGGAACAGACTCTAATGTCGGTCTTATCAATCTTTCCTCATTTCGAGCAGGAATCACTAACGAAATATGAGAATCCTTGTACACAGAAAATTGTCTCCCGATTAGGATAATTCTATTCTTTCACCACCTAAAGCAAGCGAACGACTCGCAGCCTCAAGCACTTCTACCACACGCAATCCATTGTCGCCGTCGGTGATCGGTTGCTTATTCCCAGATATACACTCCGCGAAATGCTGACATTCAACTCTTAAAGGTTCACTATATTCAATGCGCGGAATAAGAACATCACCAGCCCGTTGAATAAGCTGAAATTGAGCAAAAGAATCAAAAGCACCTAAGGATCCATCCAATTTAAACCGATCTATCCCCTTATCGTAAAGCATAATCTTAGAATCACTACTGGCATCATCATAAACAAGCATCTTTTCGCTACCGACTAATGTTATCCGACGAACTTTACTCGGATCAAGCCAACTTACATGAATATGAACAGAAACGCCATCAGCAAATTCCATATTCAGATATACTACATCTTCAATACCATCCTGCAGATAGGTAAATCCTCTCGCATCTACACTCAACGGTCGCTGCTTCAGCCATCGCAATACTATAGATACATCGTGGGGGGCAAGATTCCATAAAGCGTTTATATCGCTTCTAACGACACCGAGATTGAGCCGTTGGGAATAAATATAATAGATCTCACCCAACTCCTTTCTATTTATACAGTCTTCAACATAGTGTACTGCGGAATTGTATTCGAAAGTATGCCCCACCATCAAAACTACATTATGCTTTTCCGATAATGAAATTAAATCGCGGCATTGAGCAGTCGTCTGGGCCAACGGCTTCTCAACAAAGACTGATTTTCCAGCTTTCATTACTTTTTTAGCGAGAGNATAATGTGAAGCTGCGGGAGTAGCTAAAGCCACCCCACGAACAGATCCGCACTCTAATACATCTTCCAATCGAGAAAAACAATCTACTCCAGGATATTGCGTTCGTAATTGGGCTAACTTTTTCTCGTCCTGATCGACAATACTACTTAATTGCCCTAAGGCAGAAAAATTCCTNATTAGATTGGGGCCCCAATACCCAGCTCCTACTACCGCAATTCCGGTCAAAAGATCCTACCTTCTTTTTTCAACAACACGCTGGGCAGCAACAACAACACCCCTTCCCCAGGGAAGATGAGAAAACATTTCATCGAAACGAAAAAGGTTTGCCGCCGAATTGACTAATATGCGACTCCTTCCCAAGCGAGTATCACATCTATTTTCACGCTGAACTACTGTCTGTTTACGAACTCGATTAAGCCAAGGTTTAAAAATATACCGATGGTATAACCTTCCTAATGGGAACCCCCAGACACGCACAGACCTAACTTCAAAACCGTTTTCAGAAAAAAGATTTAAAAACTCTTCGCGAACATAACGCTTTACATGGAGGGCCCATTCATCTGAAATGTCCCAAAGACAAGGATTTAACGGAACACTCGCCACGATTATTCCTCCCGGACGCAATACTCGAGCAAACTGCCCAATCGCTGCCAAGTCTCCACCATCTTCGGGCAAAACATGCTCAAGTACTTCACCGCATACAATACCATCAAAACTTGAATCTAAAAACGGTAATTGAGTAACCGAGGCCCGTTGGACTCGTNTCCAAGCGCTTTTGTTGTTCGTTCTTGTCCGATCGGCAACGGATTCAACAAACTCAGGAGAATATTCGACCATGTTGACTTTATAACCCAGTTGTGATAAATCGAATGCTAAACTTCCACTTCCGCACCCAGCATCTAATACTCGCCCACCAGAGAGTAGTGGACAAAACAAACGTAGCATTAGACGCTCTCGAAATAAATGCACCGGGCCACGAATTTCACTTTCTCCCCAGTGCGTTTTTCCAAGACTCATAACATTTCAGCTCCCACTGATTTTTCTCAAAAATTCTCTACCAATTGCGTCTTGACTAGCCTCGCGCTCATAACACTTCTTTCCTTGCTGACCTATACGAGAACAAAATTCATTGTCTCNACGAAATCTTTCAATACATTTAGCAAGTGCTTTACCATCGCCGGGAGGACACAGCAANACTGACTCCCCGTCAACAAGAAGTTCACGTATTGCAGGCGAATCACGGGTTATGACTGGTCTTCCAAGAGCTAAAGCACCAAATATTTTATAAGGAATCACACGTGATGCTTTAGGCGTGGTTCCAAAAATCCCTAAACATACATCCGCCTCAACCATAGCCTCAGTCAACTGCTTAACACTATGCCATGAATCTTTAAATGTAACATTATTCAAATGTGAGGNTCTATACTTCAAACGGACTTCGTCAAATTCTTGACCATTGCCTATCAGTAGGAATTCGACTGGGGTATTTTTAAGTCGAATAGCAGCATCTATAATAAAACGGACACCGTGAAGAGGTACGTAGGTTCCAAAAAATAAAACGCGAAACTTGTTTTTTGTAGATTTTAATTGCTCTTCATTCGTCNCATCAAAAACATTGCCAACAAGACTTTTTCGAAATTGTGTTGGCGGAAGTCGAAAGAGATCGGAATAGTATTGTACGAGCTGATGAGTATCAACTAGGACCCAATCTGCACTGGCAAACGCTATCNGATCTATAAAAAATAAGATCTTCGCTCGAATACCATTTGGCTTAAACGATCCGCGATCAACAATTACCGTATCATACAACGAAATGAAGGAAACTAAAACTAAGAGGCGTTTGGAAAAAATATTAAGTAAGCGAATCAAAATAATATCGATATAGCCAGGGTAACCAACAACAATCACATCTGGAGAAACACTGCGAAAATAACGCCAAATTAATAGAGGATACATGTAAAATAACCGAGATAAAAATTTGAGTTTTTTTACCAATCCTTTTCTCAACATCTCGTGCAGAAAACCCTTCCACAGNTCAACCCTGCATTCATCAACATCAACACCTGAAGATCGAATACCTTCAAGAAGGACCTTATTAATAGGGTAGCCTTCATTTATAATGTAACCACCAAAAAACATTATCCGCATCAAGTATCCTGTTCGGCACGCTCTGAGCGTATCTGAGCGCCTTGCTCTGCAATCAGACCCATCATGAAAATAATGACAGAAGTAGAGAAAAGTAACATAGACATATTTGTGAACCTATGTTCCGCTACGAAGGTATATCCGTAATAACCCATTCCCACGAGGAATAAAAACATACTCACGGGTAAAAATATTTTCAAAGGAGAAAACAGCATACATATTTTCATAATCACCAACAAAAACTTAGGTCCATCTGACAAAATACGTATTTTACTTTTACCTACCCGTTTTGCAGTGGTGATGGGGATATATTTTACACTATAACCAGCTCGCAACATGCATAGGGTGATTGTCGTTGGATACGAGAAGCCATTGGGTAATAACCCAACAAAACGCCGTGCGATATCTGTTTTCATAGCACGAAACCCTGAAGTAAGGTCTTCTATTCGACGTCCCGTTACATAACTGGCAAAGAGATTATAGAGACTGTTGGCAATACTCCTATGAATTCCTGCCTGAGATCCTTTAATTCTAGCCCCAACAACCATATCGTAACACTCACATTCTTTTAAAAACTTTTCGACATCTTCCGGTGCATGTTGCCCATCCGCGTCCATACAGATTATCATATCACCCGATGCTCGGCGGATACCCGTTTTTATCGCGGCACCATTACCGGTATTATACGGCAATTCAATCAATCTTACTGGCTCACCAAAATCTTCGACAATGCTGTTAGTTTCGTCTGTAGAGCCGTCGGAAATTACCAGAATTTCGTAGTCCCTATTTAGGCTATCCAAATGCCGTACTAGCCGCTGAATCACTGGACCAATAACCTGTCCTTCGTTATAGGCAGGTATTATGACACTAAAATCAACACTGGATTCAACCATCAACTTATCCTTATGACATGAAGTAGTAAAAAAGTCCGAATAAACCAAGCAGGGTCTACCCAGAAAGACTAATCAAGACCATATAAAGGGGAATCAGTAGAAACTCTTGGAAGATACAAAATTATCATATCCGACTTCCGAGTATAATAATTCAGGGTAGTGGAATGATATGGGTTTTCTATCACTTGTGTCAAGTTTAGCTAATCAGATAAAATAAAATCCACTTCTATTGTATCCCGAACAGTTAAGGCCTGCGCAACAACTTCGGCTCTCTGTGGTTTCCCATCTCCTGGTCCCGTCAATGTAGCAACAGCTAATCCATCAAGAGTTATACTCGCTTCAGTTATAGAGCCCACCGTAGTAGCAAACACTACCTGAATACTATCTGCAATTGGGACTCCTCCTATACGAACGGTTGCCCATATTTCTGCCGTAGCTGAGGTATCCTCAGCAGATATNCGACTGGGATAGGCAGCCATTTCCAATGTTATATCCCGATTTTCTGACCCTGTTGGAGAAACCGATAAGGCACAACCTAATTTAAGGCCCATGGCTAAAATTAATACGATTTTTATTGCATAATTTGGGCTGATCATTGGGATAACTCGGTCGATAACCATTTTGATTTGTCAACTATTGTAAATAACATACTTGATACTAGTTCGTCGAGTACTTCGTCTTGCAAGTTGTTCATCTCCAGAGCAGTTAAATTCTTTGTAATATTGCGGCTCTCATATGGAAGAAACCTCATGCCGAACTTNGCACTCCGAACTCCCTCTACAGAATGACTTTGTGCATGTGTATCTATACCTTCCTCATCAATTTCTATTACTCTAAATCGCATTGCCATCTTAATTTCAGTTTCTGGACGAGCAATAAGAAAAGGTATTCGTTTACCTCCAAACCGTTTGATCTCATGACGATCAACAATTCCAGTNACAATAATATCAACGTCTAATTTCTCGGCTAAATCAATTGCTTTTTGAGGAGAAAGATAACCTTTGTGCGGTANATCTTGATAACGTTTAACATCAACCATCTGGATATTATCAAAAGCCTCTAGAGAATTTCGCACCTTTTCTGTAAGACGAACGCCAGCTTTGAAGTCTTCAAAACCATCAAAATCAAGAAAAGCTATTTTGACAAAATCTACTTTATCAAAGTTATCCATTACCTCTTTTCCCGAGCTGTAATCATTTTGCCGAGCTACCAAACGTCTTCCTCCTGTAAATGCACCATGGAAACGCAATCCGAATGAGGTTGACGATGGTAAAGGATGGTCCAATAGACCTATCTGACGACTAAGTTCGAATTCAACGCCTTGGAGAGGAGTAAATCGCAAACCAGTTTTAAACAATGCCTGAGCTTCACTTCTTGAGGCGAAAGCTACTTGAGACTGATATTCAAGATTGGCTGAAAACCATCTATTGGTTCGCCAAAATTCAGTCCCAATTCCATATCCTAAAAGGTTTGAAATATCGCGATTACCAGAATTGTAGTAACCACCATTAATGAAAATCGACATAAAAGTGAAGTGTAAATCTCCTAACAATTGAAATCCCACGTCAAAAGCACCACTACTAAAAGACCTTGTGCCATTGAATTGATCTAAGGCATGTTCACCGGTATACCCCAAAGGCAAGCCAACTAAAAATTTACTCCCAACATAAATTCCATTTGGAATTTTCTTTGGTCGGGACAGCTTAATTGAAACAACTGGATCACCCGTTCCATACCTGTTTAGTCCATCAATTGAGTCCATTAGGAATGGAAGACCAAACCCCACTTCGAAAGCATCTCCCAGTCCATAAGCTATGCTATAATGTCCACTAAAAATATTACCGTTACCTACATCAGGCACGGCAACAGCATCGCTTCGATTATGCATTCTTACACGAAAACGACCTTTACCCAAAGGCTCCGCACTTGAAACATAGTCCAATCCCTGACCTACAGGCGGTATCAATACTGAATTGGTTGGACGCCTAATTAATGACCAATCCTGACCAAAGGACGGTATGGTTATTAACACAGCAAAAGCTGAAAAAACAGCTATTCGACTTAACATTCTATATTTGCCCCGGTAACCCCGTCAACTCCAGAGACATTTCACCTATTTCCTTTAATAGTTGACCGGCATCAACGAAGGTATATTCCCCTTTAATCATTCTCAGTTGAGCAGCAGCATTATTGGGATCTGGTCGATCTTGAGCACTGTATCGNCCCAATTGAAAATAGGACTCTGCAAGAATTAAACGAACGTGCCTAGTATCGAAATTATCATGGCCCAAAGCCCGATTCTGATCGTCGGCTCTAAGACCAGAGTTATATTGGTTGTTTACAGACAAATTTTGTAAAGCAAATTGGGCTGCGTCATTATAATTGCCCCGAGCGAGCGCCACTCCCGCGTGACCGGCCCAAGCATCTTGATTTCGTCTGTTTAATTTCGTCGCCTGTTGAAATGCAGATGAAGCGGCCTCCAGATCTTGCAATCTGAAAAAAGACCAGCCAATTCCATTGTGAGCCTCTGATTTAATCTCATTCAAAATCGATTCTGATCCATCAAACGTAGAAGCACTTTCCAAAGTTTCTGTAAAAAATTTCACCGCCCCCCTGTAATCACCAGTTTGATAGTGTGTCCAATCTGTGGGTAAGCGATCCCGTAAGTTGGTCTCCTGTTCAAAAATCTCATCGGGACCGATGCCACTTCCTCCTCCGCAGGCCAACACCGATGTCAATAGATAAATTATTACAGCACATTTATTTACCATTTTTCCCTCACTATTTTAATAACACCATTCGTTGAACCAAAAATCCTTCTTGGGTACTTAGTTTGGCCAGATAAACTCCCGACCCTACCCGCCTCCCAGAATAATCTAAGCCGTCCCAAATTTCTTCATATACACCTGGATCCATTACCTGTTTTGTGAGCAACTCACGTATTAATTGTCCAGACGAATTGTATATGACTAAACTGACTAAACCTGCTTTATCTGATATAACAAAAGGGACTACGGTCTCAGGGTTAAATGGATTTGGGAAATTTGAACCTAACTGACTTTGTGAAGGTAAAATGCCTGCGTTAGAAACAGACAATTTTGAGACATTACCAACCCTATCGCGCACATGTAATTTTATTGAATCTGCTCGTAAAAATCGCAACGAAACCGATTGCCACGTCAAGTAACCGTTTTTCCATTCAGCCGGATATAAATTGCCATCGACAAACCACGTTACGTCTTCTATTCCACTACCAGAATCTAAAATTTCAACTGCCCAAATCCCTTTCACAAAATCAGGCTTATAATTACTCCTAATCAGGGGTGGAGCAAGATCCTGTAAGATCGAAAATCGACTAATTTGATTAAATTCAATTGATTTATCTGTTGTTCCTAAAAACTCCCAATCTGAACCCGAATAACGATAAAGACCATCACCTTTTTCCGACGGACCATTCCACTTAAACACTGCCGGTTGGGATAATGTTATACCCAAGGGATAAAGAACAACCTCGTATTTTGCTTCTAATCCATCCGCTACATTAACCTTAGATCTTTTTGTTTTGGTTAATGGTCTACTCTGCAGGGCTACAATTTGGCCAGACTTGAGGGATCCTGGCGGAATAATCACTTCTGCTCCATCATGAACGAGCCTTAAACGCTTGCCGGCTGATATTGTGCCCATTTCGATAGACGCCGTTGCTCCAACATTCGTACCGACTTCAGTAAAAGCCTGCGCTTCAAANCTAACTGTTCCCGCAGCATCGGTTGGAAGTCGAACACTACCAGACCAAATTAAAACCCCTTTCCCATCCTCATCAGCTTCAAGTTGCTTGATTGCTACTGTGCTATCAATTGTCCCATATGTCCGAATAACATTGGGCGTGCCAGCCAAAGGTCGCCTAGCTACCACAAAAACATCAAGAAAACTTGGACCGATGGGNTTNGGTACCACTTCTAATTCTAGAGTTGAATCATCAATTGGCTCAACAATAGTTGCTTCAATAATACCAGTAGCACGAAAACCGCCGTTAATATTTGCTGTTATCCGTAACGTATCAACACCGATGCGATCACCTATTGACTGTATTGATATACGATGTGGCGGCTCCGGATTAATTATCGGCTGTGTAATATTCTGTCCTGAAACAGTCCAATATATACTTGGTAAAATTCCTCCCTCACCAACGAATTCATCTGGGATATAATCGTTGAGTACAATACTGCTATCAATTCGTCCTGCCCCCACCACAACTGGCGGGATACTACCAAGCTTTCTATTGGCAAAAGATTCATCCAAAGCAACTACTCGAACAGTATCCTGACCTTCTACGCCAGTAATTCCATTTCTAGCTTTCACTAAAACTCGGACTTCTAAGGTATCATCTGATATCGCCTGTATTTTCTGATCACTGGTTACTCTCACGATCAAATCAGAATTGCTTAATGCAGTCACACTCCACTGAATCATTGAATCCACGTGAGTCTCTGTATCTACAACGTAGTCACTTAATTGCTGACTTTTATAGACTTGGCCGGCGATAAATTGGATATCAGGAATGTCTCGCAATTCGAGAATGTCGGATTCTCCAATTACGCTAACTGTAGTAGTTGCCGTTTGAACGCGTCCGAGTGTATCCTGCGCGGTAAACAGTAAAGTATCAACTCCGGAGTCAAAACCAAAGATGGAAACAATATTTCCATCCGTTATTCGTGGCACAGAACTGTCTCCACCTAAAACTGCTACTGTCCAATCAAGCAAACTAACATCAAAGTCTGTCGTAGCATTAACATAATCGTCCAAATCGAATAGCTCAGGACGTTGATTAACAAAAACCTGAAAACCTGTTGGTAAAGGCCCCACGGTAAAACTCTCGGCTACCTGACCTCCACCAGGACGGATTAAAACCGTCAATGAATCAATATCAAAATTCCCGACAGGGTCAGTAACTTTGAATACGACGGGTTCGCTTTCATATTCAGCCGTATCGGGTATATTAATGGTGGCAATGTGAGTCGGTCCATCTATCTGAACTTCCGCGTAAGACAGCGAAGCTCTGTTCTCAACCTCCCAAAAAAGGTCATCGTTATTATCATTGGGATCGAATACATACTCATCTAAGTCAACCTGCAGTACGTCTCCTCTATCCATTATAAAATCAGGTATTCCGGCAACTTTTGGACCACCTAGCGATGCGAAGATCACTAATTTCAATTGATCCCCTTCATCACTTTTATCCTTAACATTTAACAAAACTTCCTCAACTCCCTCAACTCCATTTTCTGCCGAAACACTTAAAATACGATTTTCATTATCAATTGAAATATCGAACAATGACACTTCAGGCAACGTTCCCATGGTCCAAATTAGGTCTTCTCTCTTGTCGTCGGGATCTTCAACATACTCGTCTAAGTTTGCAGTGTAACTGGGACCACCGGGAGTCAACTCAATTCTCAAATCATCCACTAAAACTGTTGGGGGTAGTGCGTCGGAAGCACTTAAAAACAAGACTGTAGTTCCTTGAGCACCTTCATCATCCAATGCAGTAAATGTAACGCGGCCTTCACCTATGTAATCAGAAGATGCCGAAACAATTATTTGCAAACGTCCATCGGCCCTAGTTGTATCAACCCCAAAATTGCTATTTGCATCATCAATCCAACTAAATGACAAACTTTCAAATGGCGAATCGACATCCTCAATAATTTCATCGAAAAAATAACTAATACTACCATTTTTCTTCATACGTGAAGTACGCTCATCGCCATCAAGTAAAAAAGTTGGAGGATCATTGACATTACCGACCTCGACAACCACCAATAGTGTGTCGACTCCACCGCGCAAACCGTCATTAGCCAAAACTTTCAATGAATCTATACCCGAAAAATCCTTGAGAGACCATAGCAATAATTCATTTGTCTCCGAAGAAACCGCTCCGATTACATTCGGATTATCGGTCCCAACCGAATGACCCAAGGCAACCATTCTTAATTCATCGCCATCCTGATCCGTTGCAAGTGTATCTAAACTATAGGCTATATATGCCAGACTCGGTGATGGTTCACTGTCACCAACATATGTATAGACGTCTTCTTCTATCCGGACTGTATCCCTTCGAATTCCTTCTAAGTCTCGCGGAAAATAAAATTCCGGTGGATGATTGACTACAATATCTGACGCGTCCTGAACAACTAGTAATGGTTGACCTGAAGCGACTGAACCCTCTGGCTCGGTAGCGGTCCAATATACTCTTCTTCTGCCTGACCATTCTGGGTGTGGCGTAACTGTGACTAAGCTGGTCAATGAATCAATTTTTATATCCAAACTATCCAACTGTTCTGGCATAACAGACCATTTTATTGAGTCGATATCCACGCTTGGCCTTGCACTTTTCACATAACGAGACAACCGACCTATTTGCGTACTGTCAGAACTGCCAGGTAATAATATCACATCAGGCACATCAAACAATTCAAGTCCCGACACAGATATGGTCATACCTTGAACAGTAAGAAAACGCTGTTCAGTGACTCCATCGGATAGAACTAACCTTGTCTCTAGCAAAGCGTTGTCGTCTATATTTAGTTGTCCAAAATCCACCGGTAAAACACAGACTACTTGAAACGATCCAATAAGGCCTGATCCAATTCTCTCGCGATTTCCGGCACCACCAGTGACGACTGCATAATTCATTTGCTGCCCCGAAAAAGTACTTGCCATCGTTTCAGTCTCGGGTATCAAGTCATTAATCTGTTCTCCGGCACCTGCAAAAAGAGGTCCTGCAATAAATGGCTGAACACCCGGTTGTCCCTCGGTTGCCCCCACTGTCGGCCGTTGATCTACGACTTGAAATACGCTGTCCGGAATGGTAATAAAAACTGAGACACCCGCCGCCTCGTAGCTGGACAAATCGGCATATACGTCCACAGTGACTACATCTCCGACCTGAACAGAAATATCCCGCTTATTGGTATTTCGTTCACGAAGTTGTATGGATTGCGCACTCAATTCAGTCCACATCGTCAAAAATGAGACTACTGAGAGCCAAAGAAAGTATACAATCCCAGTTTTTACTCTTTTAAATTGTTGCATAATTACCCATAGGCAAAAAATATGCCTAACTTACAGGCAAAGCCAATAGATCATAAAACACAGATAATTTCTGCTTCAAACTGGGCTTAAACGAATGAGTTTAGCCCATACCTAAAACCAAAGTAATAATTTCAACGTTTTTAAAGAGGAAAATCGGTTACGCTGCGGAATTTTTTTCTTGTAAAAAACAACGCGTCGCAGGAGTTTCCCCCTGCGACGCGTCATATTTTTCAGATTTCCGAGGTTACTTAACCAAGGTCATCTTGCGAATCTGCGAGAAGTCTCCCGCTTCCAAGCTGTAAAAGTAAACTCCAGAGGAGATACTATTTCCAGCTTCGGTCTTACCGTCCCATTTGATTCGGTAAGTTCCGGCCTTCATCCTTGAATCAACCAACGTACGGACAGTCTGTCCAAGCTGGTTAAAGACCCGCAATTGAACTTCCCGAGCAGTCGGGATATCAAAACGAATCTCAGTAGAAGGATTGAAAGGGTTCGGGAAGTTCTGGTGTAAAGCAGCTATTTTAGGTAGCGCTCTCGCCTTCTCAACCCGCATGGTATTCGCTTGATAGGCACTGTTGACAAACTGACCACCCAAGACCTCAACCTGTCCCGGATCTTCCGTCAGTGCCATAAAACGTACAGTGACTAATTCAGCATCACCACGAGCAGACCATTCGCGGCCGACACGACCCGACGCAACCTCGACACGACCCGGTTCAGTACGACTGAAGAAGAGTGATCCGCGCGAATTATCCGCGAAGACATTTCCTTCTTCAACCGCGGCACCAGGAAGCACCTTGACTCGGTCAGGATCGTAACCCAAGACCAATTCGTAGGCCATTACGTCGCTCATACCAGTCGCTTTGGCAGTGACCTCAAATACACGACCAGACCACCAAGACTCTACTTCCTCAACTCCGATAATTTCAACCTTAGCAGCAGCATTGTCGCTGTCTTCGCCCGCAGCCTTAAAGACCGGCGGTGCGCCGTAGCCGTCGTTACCGAAGTTTGTGGTTACAAAGCCGAGATCGAGCGAGTTGATAACACCATCTGCATTTACATCGGCGTCAGCAACGTAGCCAGCATCTCCAGGAGTCTCATTCCACAGACTGTATACGAGGTTCGCATCCGCAATATCAACTTGGTTATCTCCAGTAGCATCACCACCACGCAAGTAGCCTAATGGCGACTGCGGAGAAAGGTTGCCGAGGAGATCGGAGCTATAAGTTGGATCCGGCGTTAAGGTCGCGCCGTTGAAAACAACCAACGTGTCAGTACGTCCAGACACATAACCCGGTGCCTTAACGGTCAACTCGTAGGTTCCTGGTGGAATCTCGGTCAACGTGAAGGTACCAAATGAATTGCTCACAACCTGCACTGAATCATCCAACGCCGCCATCGAATCGACTTCGGCATCATTCGCTGCCAGATAACTGGCATCCTTGATGTCATGGGTCGAACCAATAATGCGCAAGTGCGCATCAAGCGTAGCTGAATAGTCCGTGCGACCTTCCAAAGGTGCTGTCGCAATCACGCGGCCACGCGGTGTCAAGGTTACAAAACCTTCACGAGCCGGAGCAGCCAATTCGACTTTTCCACGACGGAAAGCCGTGCGACGACCATCTTCGGATGACCACTTAAGAAGTGATGTGAACGGTGCTCCACCAGTGAAACGTTTTACCACCAGTGCAAGACCAGCTGCGACTTGCGAGCTATCTTTAGTCGCATTTCCAATCACCTCACCAGAGAGAATCGACTCCACAAAGTTTAGATGAAGCATTTCATCCGTACCTTGAGTCGTATCATTCTGAGCTATGGTGCTCGGAGTCTTAAAAGCCCCGTCTTGATCGACGAAAGCCTGAACACCCGGTGTATCCGGATCCGTATCAACAACCTCGAAGTATTCCCTTGGAACGTCGAGATGGAGAGCCATAAGGTCAATAGAGCTACCTTGTGAATTAACCATCACACCCATAACAAGAGTATCGCCAGAACTGGCCGTCATCGTGCCTGGTCCAAGCTCGATGCTATAGATTGGATCAGCACCTTCGACACGTAAAGATCCAGGAGCTTTCGACAATACAGCTTTTTGAGCCTGTGAGCCCATACCTGAAGCAACCGAATCTATGAGTACACCTGTCCGACTTGTCGTGGTTGTTGCATAAACCGGAGTTCCAAAGTCAGGATCGACACTTGCAGCGATGAATATGTCAAGCTCCGTCGGAGTTCCTTTGATATCAAACGACGGAGTTTTTGTATCCCAGAGATAGAAACTGTCGTCACTCTCCAAGATAGGCAGCATCATATCCTCATATGCTTCCTCCGTGTCATTTGTACCTGAAACGGTTCCTGTCATATGATTGATGACAACAACATCATCGTTACCACCAGCACGGCCCATGGCATTTGACTCCAATGCTGTTAGCGTCGAATACTTGCCTTTCGGAGCAGCATATAGACGCAAGTAAGCATCATCAGTACCAGTACCATCATCGATAAAGAACGAATCCCATTCCAAACGGACGATATCTCCATTTACAATAGTCTGTCCTCCAGCTGGAGGCGTCTTCATGGTGACCTTAGGTGTCGGCTGAAATGTTCCATCATCGCCACCACGTAACAAGATAGCACCACCAGCCTGAACGCGTGTATTTCCAAGCGTATCATGTAACACGGCATAAATCCATGCCGTATCAACGGTAGCACCAGTTTGATACTTGGTGTGGTCGCCAGTTACAGCAGTTCGGTTATTAGTTGCATCACCGGTCGGCTGTGGTAAAAACAACTTCGGCAAAGCACCTAATGGATTACGAAAATCCCAGACGTATTGATCGTCAGCACCTTCACCGTCTTCGCGAAGATTTCCGACTATCAATTCAGCACTACCACCTGAGCTAGCAAGCAGAGCTGTGGAGTCCGTTCCGGAAAAGTTAGTCACGACAGGATCAACGCCTGTATAATAAAGCGAAATAAAGGCATTGCCGTCGATGTCTTGATCTGAACGACCCCGTTGCCATTGAACAGTGTAACGATCTTGTTGCGACGGATCGATTATCTGCGTCACACCAGTCAACGGCGCAGTAAATTCAAATGCCGGTGAATGGCGAACTGATAACGGCGTGCTAGACACCTTGACAGCAAACGAATCTTCGTCGGCAGCTACCGCGTATAGGTAATAATTACCTTGTGCGATAACTGAATCCTGATTAGATCCCTGCATAATGACGTTAAAATCAAACGAATTGTCATTATCTGTCCGCAAAGCATCCGATCCCTGAATTTCTTCAGCACCAACTAAGTCTATTTCGTATTCTGGGAATTCACCCGTCAACGAAACATCACCAGCACCTAAATAATCTACTTGCGCAAAGAACAGTTTTACCTGTGCATTGTCATCGTAGTCATCAGCAGTAAACTTGATACTGTAAGGATTGGCTTTATTTCTGTTGCTGAACTCTCCGGTATCAACCGTATCGGAAGCTACTGGCGCTACCTGACGGACTATCGGAATGTGACGCACGCGTAATGGTCCATCACTAACTGCGTATACCGGATTGTTTGTGCCGTCATCCGCTACCAGATAGACATAGTAATTTCCATCTAGCATTTTCGTGATAGCAGCCCACCCAAACGCATTTTGGTAAACAACACCTGGATCGTCCCAGGTATAAATGAGGTTGGCGCTTTCAGAGTTACCCTCTGTAAAGTCATCCGTCGCTGGAGCGTTAGCAATCGCGCTTATATCATCCTGTTCGTTAACAACCAACGTAGCAAAGGTCTCTATATCTTTGACCGATGATAGCCCATTGTCTGGATAAACGTAGATTGCGGCTTTTAAATCACTAGCTCCTGATCCAAAATTGTTGTCCGAATCGTATAGTCTATACTGAATGCCATACGAATCATTGGCAAAACTATTTGAAGCAGTCGTAGCATCCGGAGTCACGACAGCAACATAGGGCTCTTCATTCGAGGCAACGATATCAATTCGAGGACCCATAATGAAGTATGTCCCATGTCCATTACTCCGAACCTTATGGGCAGCGCCGTTTTCAGTACCATCCGCAGTTGGATGCAGAGTAGGACCGCCTCCTGAAGTTACACCACCGTAAAATGTGGCACCAGCTCCAGCACCAGCTTGCGTTGACTGAGCAACAGAAATACTCTGCGATCTCTTACCCACCGCTCCAGATATCGCTTCGTGAGTGTCAGTGACTGGACTGTTCAAACGAGAAGCGGTACTTGCGATGACCAATACAACGTTACCAAAGGTCGAACCATTGGCAGGAACTACAGAATCTGATCCCAAGACATTTAGCTTTGCAAGCAAACCTACTTTGTCTCCAGGATCACCCCATTCGCCCAAGCCTACGTTTCCGTCGTCGTCACTAAGACCCTCGAATACGCCGACATCAGCCTGAGCATCCTGACCACTTTTTGCACCTTTGTAGATACCACTATCATCAGAAGGAGAAAGTGAAGTTACCCCGAGAGTTGTCAACGAAGCACGTTGCCACTGACCGGTCAAAAATCCACCGGGAGCCTTCGAAGAAGCTGGCGCAGTGCCTCCAATTCCCAAACCATCGGAAGGATTTGCCACAGATATCGGGATAAGATTCATCGTCGACGATGCTTGTGGGTTAACCGGCGTATAATCAAGTACGTATTGATAAGCACCGACAGGCTCAGAAATATCTTCGAATGTCGAAGTCCTACCAATAACTTTAAAATACGGAACTGGCTTGATATTTAAGCACGTAGCAACGTTAGCACTCGTACAACGTGGTGGAATGTTAATCCAGCCCTGAGCACCAAAACCGGTGAAACCATTTGCTGCGGCCTGACCTTCACCTCCAACGAATGTTAGCACTAGATCATCGGATCCGGGTAAGAGTGCCATATCTGGACCGAACAAGCTCATATGATCCGCACTGATACCATCACCTGCGCCATTCCCGTTTGTTGCTACCACATGTGGTAATTCCCATTCGGAACCGTTGAATCGCGAATAATAAACGGCATTACCAAACGCATCCATACTGGCACCTGTTACACTTCCCGCAGAAGATCCGCCGGAAAATGCAATATGTATATCACTACGAACGCCCGGTATTCTACCGTCTGCAACAGCAGAAACACGGTCAACGAACATCCAGTGGTTTTCAATTTCGTAAATAGACTTATCTACAAAAAGACCTGCACCAGTTGATGTGAGATAGGCCGTATCTTCCCCTTGGGGAAATGCATTTAGTGCAGGAGACCATCCAGAACTACTACCGACAACACCGTCATAATTCTTCGTAGAATACTGTATGTTCTCGTCTTTTCCTTTATCGTCAGTGAATTTCCAGAACACATAAACACGGTCTGGAGTACGTTCACGATCTACAACGATTGAGGGAAATAAGTGCATCGCATTGTCAAGATAAGCACCTACATCATTTGATAACGCATCTGAAGTTGCGATGTTTTGCTCAAATGTTGCAACCGTACCGCCAGCATTATCTTGATCCCAAGAATTTTGTGCATCAGCCCAATCTTCTGCAGGAGCTGATTTGTGCAAAATGTTCTCGGTTCCAGCCGTCCAGTATACAAGGTGAATAATATCATCGTCACCAATAAAAATATCTGGAGCAATACCAACGGTATTGTCAGGATCAATTCGGATACCACCTAAACTATTGGAAGTATTTTTAGACCCAACCAAAACCTGATTAGCCTGACCCAGTTTTAGGCTGTCAGCATCCATTTTTGCCAACATAATATCTGGATCACCAGCGTTAGCATTTGCGGCGCCTGCATCTAGCAAACCACCAAAACCTCGTTGATAAGTAATGAAAATATCATCGGTTGAGGTTATTGCCATCCTAGGAAACGCTACCTGTGAATTTTGACCAGGAAGCGATGCTAACGTATGATAACCCTGAGCATGGTTCGCAGCTTGTAGCCCCTGAACCGTATCGCTTATTGCTACCGCACTGTTGTTCGGTAACCATGAGCTACCACCGTCATTTGAATAATTGAAGAAAATCCCTTTAAAAATTCGGGTTCCTTGGTTAGGATCTGCAGCCGCTACCCCAGTGGTTGACCGTCCACGAAGTGCACGCTCCGCTGTCGCACCGGTGTTCTTGTAACCGCCAGTAACACCATCTGCTGACCAGTCCATTGCGTAAACAACGCGAGGATTCCCTCGACTATCTACAACCAAATCGACCGTCGAAAAGCCACTACCCATTGCACTGTTTGTGGTGATGGCGTCAAACTGAAGTTCACCTGACACCGATACGGTGTCGCTAAAGGTCTTGCCACCATCGAAACTTTTGGCATAAACAACACCGTAAGCCGCAGTGGTATAGATCTTATTACCATTACTTGCAAAGCCTCGACGCTGCACCCAGGCTCGATGGATTACTCCTGTTTCATCCACCGCGATCGCCTGTGACATGTGCTGAGCGGGATCGGCATTACCATCATCAAAATAAGGCACGGCTCGTTCCAATTTCTGGAAGTTACCGGTCACCGGATACTCCGCTGAGGCTGGTTGATTTAAATCAACCAAAATTGAAACGGNNGANTCCGTTTCAAAATCAGTTTGTGCTGTGCTATCAGATGCCGAAAATCCTTTTGGCGTCTGGTTCTCAAAAATGGGCTGGGCCGAAAGCATACCGACCAGTCCAAAAGTGAGAATTAACGACAGCAAGCAAAACTTATTGCGCTTTTGTTTCATCTGTTAAGACTCCTTCCATGGACACAACTATTTACTGAAAGCGGAAAATTTATCGAGAAGCCAACAGATTTCCCTATCCGTCAACAACCCACAACTAACAGTATGGGCTCCAGAATCCCCGCCCCCACGGCTCGTCTGCAGTCCAACTTAGGCCTTTCATGCANAAATCNATTCCAATTCACACACGTAGACTTATGTCAGTGTATCGGCATCCAGGAACTGAACTTCATCGTTTTTTGAAACCGATCCATTTTTTTTTCTTACGGCTTTGTAATCATCACATTTTCCACCGTCTACCCTTTTCAACAAAATTCACCCAAACACCGAGATAAATATTTGGATTCCCCCAAACAGATGCCGATATACTTGCGTATAAGATGTGAGGCCTTATATTTGAAGGTCACTCNAGAAAGCGGCGTGGAGTCGACCTCCAGGATATGGGGGCCGACTCTCCTTTTTCCGCTGTCAGACAAATGTCGCGTCCTGTTTTTTGTTTGTGAACATTCACAGGTTTGCGAGTTTGGGGGATTGCGCGCCTGTGAGGCCCACGGTTTTTAGGACTCACCTGTCGCTGATTATGAAGCAAGTGGCGTGCCATCGACTAATGAGCTTTGGGCGTCGAAGTATAATCATTTTAAAAACATGTATTTACATAAAGAATAAAGTAACACAACAGGCCAACAAATTGGTTGGAATAAATTGCCCGTTCCATAGTTAAAGGAGAGGAAGTTTGCCGAAACTNAGATCATCAAAAAAACGCNTACGCACTGCTTTAAAAGCTCGTGATCGTAACAAGGCAGCTTTGTCGCGTATGCGTACTGCCATCAAAAATGTCCGATCTGCCGAGGATAAGGAAGCTGCAGTTACCGCTCTAAATGGGGCGATTTCGGTAGTAGATAGCACCGTCAGAAAAGGAAGAATCCATAGAAATACAGGAGCTCGCTACAAGTCTCGGTTAGCACGAATAGTGAATGCATTAGATTAATTCATCTCAAATAATAGAAAAACCGCCCCTTCTACTTTGGAGCGGTTGTAATGACTTGTATAATTCTTCCTTGGTATCCTAATCGAATACTTTTGTTGTCAAGTATCGTAAGCCACTGTCACAAAGTATAGTTACGACTGTTTTACCAGGACCGACATCTCTTGCTATCTTTACGGCTTCATAAGCATTTGCACCCGCGGAGACCCCTACCAACAACCCTTCCTCTCTCGCAAGACGTCTGGTCATTTCGTAAGCACANTCATCTTCAATTGTAGATATCCGGTCGATTATGCTCCGATTAAGCACTTCGGGTACAAAGCCAGCGCCAATGCCCTCGATATAACTGAAGCCTGGTTCACCACCCGACAACACTGGTGAGCCGATGGGTTCAACNGCTATCACTTCCATTTTTGGATATACTTGCTTGAGAATTTCCCCTACACCCGTTACCGTACCTCCCGTACCGACTCCTGCAACAAAAACATCAATAGGATCGTCTATTTGTTCAAGAATTTCCCTTGCTGTAGCTTGTCGATGAGCCTCAGGNTTTGCCATATTCACAAATTGCTGCGGTAAAAAATAGTCAGGGTTCNAACGCTTTATTTCAAGTGCTTTTTTTATCGCTCCACGCATACCATCCGCAGCCNGAGTNAGTATTACCTCTGCGCCATAAGCCTGCATCTGGAGCCGCCNTTCTAAACTTGCCGTATCAAACATGGTCACGATAAGNTTATAACCCTTATAGGCAGCAACCATCGCCAAGCCGATACCCGTATTACCACTAGTTGGCTCGAGTATAGTCCCACCATGCTTCAATATGCCTTGTTCTTCGGCCGTTTCAATCATTGAAAGAGCGATCCGATCTTTTACACTTCCACCGGGATTTGCACCTTCCCACTTTCCCCATACNGCTGCAGAAGATTCTTCAACAACCTTTTGCAGACGCACAATAGGCGTTGCCCCGATGAGATCTAAAACACTCTGAGCTTTTTTCATAACTTATTTATCTGTCCAAACTTAAAAACAGCCTTTTTGTTAGAAGCATAACACTGCTGAATCAAGTACTACCCTCCTGCAATAGCAGGCACTATTGATACTTCGTNCCCATCAGCCAGAGACGTCGATATGCCATCCAAAAACCTTATATCCTCATCATTTACAAAAATATTGACATAACGCCGTATTTCACCGCTTTCATCCAAAAGTTTACTAGCTATTCCGTCAAATTCAGAGTCCANATTTTCAATTAATTCGGCCACTTGATTAGCTTCAACCGACACCTCTGAATCTCCATTTGTCATTTTTCGAAGGGGAGTGGGAATATTTACTTTTACGGCCATTATTTCCTCCAATTTTATTTAAGAAATTATCAAAATCTAACGTTTATTTTCAACCTTTCGAGCTCTTCCTTCGCGAGAACGATTAACTTCTTATTCGTTCCGTGTGCCACTTTTTTATAGGCAACAATAGCCAAGTTTAATTGGCCTGTATCTCGATACAGATTTCCTAAATTATACCAAGCATCTCCGGCTTCAGGAGCCAATTTAATCGCCTCTTTGTATGCCGTCTCGCTCTGAGCATAACTCCCAATCGCTCGAAGAGATACCCCGTAGCTAATCCAAGTTGTGATATCCGGACTCTTTTTTATGGCCTGCTCAAAAAACCTGGCAGCCTTTTCAGCATCTCCNTGGTATTGAAGAGCAATATGTCCAAGCTTTTTCTCCGAAATCCCCAGGGGCTCACCATGTNGTAAGACCTCTCGGTAGTGTATTTCTGCATCCCTCCAGCGGCCGGTTCCGAGATACAACTGAGCCAAATTCAAGCGAGCCTGTAAAACCGTAGGATCGTGATCGATAACCCTACAAAATACATCTTCCGCTTTTTCAAACTCACCGATNTNNACATATAACTGTCCCAAATTATTCCCNGCGGCAACATGCCCGGGGCNCAAATCAAGAGCACGNAGATATGCCGCCTCCGNCCCCTCATAATCTTTGTTTTTTACTAACGAATCAGCCCAACGTAACTGCGATTTCAAGCTCTTGGGTGATTTGAGTGCCGCATCGCGCCAAAGAGATTCCTCATTTTCCCATACTAAACCTCGCTGAAACGACAGTGACTGTATAAACACAAAATACACACCAAAGGTCGCTAAAGCCAATTTTCGTTTCCGAAAATAAAAAATTTGCCAAAATGAAGCAGTTACCATCCCGATTCCAATAACTGCCAAATAGACTCTGTGTTCGTTTAAAATGACGATCANAGGAANAAAGGATGCCGGTATTAACGCAACAACTGACCAAGACAAACCCAACTTTGGGATAGACCCCTTGCTAAAAATCACCAAGTAAGATATCGATNCCAAAAAAGCCAGAGCAAGGATTACCCCNACGTCTTCTAACGATGATACTTCACTAAAAAAATGCTCAACACTTAGGTTGTATGGGGAAGCAAAAAGAAATAAATAATAAACCCAGACTTTAATTTGAGTAAGTAACTGTACGGATAAAGACCTTACAGGTTGGCCTACCGCAACACTCAGGAATCCCCATACTTTAAGCAAATACGCTACGCATATGAGNAAACAAACTAAGAAATACCTGTATTTTGTAATGATTGACTTTATCCCAGAATTGTACCACTCCAATAAGAAAAGTAATGGTAAGAACACTATACCAACCGACTTACTTAACAAAGCAGTCNTCCCACCTATGATTGAGATCACGGACCAAACGACTCGAGTTTGAGATGACCACCGCAAGTAACCCGCGAGTGCAACCAAAACACCAAAGGCCATCAAGGATTCAGACCGACTACTGATGTAGTAAACGGTCTCGGTAGTTAATGGATGTACTGCAAAAAACAAGGCGACGCCTCTAGATGCTAAACTCGAAATACCAAGCTGTAGCATTAGTGAGTATACAATTACTGCGTTTAGACCGTGTAATCCAACGTTAAAAATATGGAATGAGCCTGCTCCCTCGCCAAAAAGTGCATAATTTGCAGCATAACTGACNAGTACAACAGGCCGATACATCGCTTGTTTCGGATCAACTGAAAAATTTGTGGGATCATCAAAAAAGTTTAAAATGTGCTTCCAATCCCGCAAGACAGNATTGTGCACAATAGAGTGATAATCATCGTAATGGAACGGATAGGTGTGAGCATTCCAATGAATGGCAAACACCAGAGCGAACAAACAAAATGCAAAGAACCAGAAACCTGTTAAACGTTGCATTGTCAAACGACCGATAAGTCTGCCTCAACAAAATCTCTGACGTCCTCATCCCATGCAAAACACTTATGACCAGCAATTGTGGGCTCCAAATTACCTGANCTGTTTCCGAAAACCGAAACAACAAGATATACCGCATCTGGAAACATGGGCTCATTATCGAAAAAGGCGCAGGCTTGCTCCTTGTCTTCCGAGGAAAAATACGCATCACAATCCACATGAGAATGATAAATTCCAGCTATTCCACCGCCCTCGTTTTCTGCGTCAGAAATTATGCCGTGTAGTTCCTCTGGATCGATTAGGTAAGCATTCAAATTTGTTCGAGGATACCTTTCAGGCTCACGAGCATGCATAGAATTTTGTATATTTTGGCATTTGTGTACGATTACTGCGGATTCACCCGGNCTCCAAGTAAACACACCGCAACATTCNCCTGTANCATATTCCTCCNGCGATTGAGCACGGATCATATCAAAATCTGCTTTTGTGATTCTCAAGCTTTTTGTCATCAGCTCACNTTCTGAAAGGCAGTTTGCCACANTGGAGTACTCATNTATTTATCCCCTCCGTCACAGAAAATTGTCACTACGACGCCTTCTTTCAACTGACGAGCGACTTCTAAAGCCGCCCAATAGGATGCCCCTGAAGACTGCCCGACCAAAACTCCATGCTCCTGTGGTAACCGTAANGCCNTATCATACGCAACCTCAGTATCCACAGAAACCTTCTCGTCTAGAAACGACTCGTCATAAATACCGGGTACTATCGAACTATCCATATGCTTGAGACCCTCAATTCCATGAAAAGGATCAGCAGGTTCAACCGCTACAATCTGGACTTTCCGGTTCAGGGCCTTGAGACCACGACCAGTCCCCATAACCGTCCCACTGGTACCGATAGACGCCACGAAATGTGTCACACGACCGTCTGTCTGCTGCCAAATTTCTGGAGCAGTCGTATCTCGGTGTGCTTTCCAATTGGAAGAATTGTTGTATTGGTCAGGTTTGAAATATAAGTGGGGTGCTTCTTCATATAGCCTCCGGGCTTCAATAATTGCTCCGTCGGAAAGTTCACCAGGATCTGTGTATATTACTTCGGCACCGTAAGCAGCTAAAACAGCCTTCCGCTCACGACTGACGTTTGACGGCATTGCCAATTTGACTGGATAGCCCTTCGCAGCACCTATCATAGCGTAGGCGATACCAGTATTGCCAGAAGTAGAGTCAAGAATTGTCTTACCCTCAGTAAGCAATCCTTCACGCTCTCCATCTTCAATCATTCGCTTTGCAGGACGGTCCTTTACCGACCCACCAGGATTAAAAAACTCCAATTTTGCATACACTCGAACTTTATCCGGAATATCCGGATGCATAAGCTCTAAAAGTGGCGTGTTTCCGATTTGCTCGACTATGGACTCGCGACCATTCTTACCATTTCCGACTTCAATAGGTTTCATTTGGTTAGGCTTTCGCTGTTTTTATTCATCTTTGCAGTTCNTAAAAAGCAAAATAGAGTCTAAATAATCGGAAGATCGAAAGAAATTCTTTAAATAAAGTGTCTGCTCACCAAATATATCTGCCTCCTATTGGGTGTCAACCAACAACTGCAATTCCTTGACGACAATTGATTACAGAGTTATAATTTTACGTTGATTCTCAGTTGATTTCACCACGACCATAACACAATAAATTATACCACCGGACTAGCAAAACTATGGCTGTAGAAATGGAATTTCTTGGTGACTGGGAACGAAGTCACCACTGTGGAGAACTTGGAGCGAAAGAAATTGGCCAGGCAGTTCTTCTAATGGGCTGGGTAGCAAGGCGCAGAGATCACGGAGGTGTAATCTTTATCGATTTGCGTGACCGCTATGGCCTNACACAACTTGTTTTCAACCCACAGCATAACATAGAGGCTCATTCAACGGCGGACGAATTACGAAGTGAATANGTNATCGCAGCTAAAGGTGTTGTAGAATCTCGTCCGGATGGNATGAAAAATGAACGGCTGNCTACTGGGGAAATAGAAGTCAATTGTAACTCGATCCGGATATTAAACGATTCTCCCACTCCCCCATTCCCTATCGAAGATTATACGGAAGCAGGAGAGGAAATTCGCCTTAAGTACCGATTTTTGGATTTAAGAAGAGCGCAAATGCAAAAAAATTTACATTTGCGTCATAATGCCTACCAGATAACTCGGCGTTACCTAGACAAACTAGACTTTATCGAAGTAGAAACCCCGTTTCTTACCAAAAGCACGCCTGAAGGAGCCCGAGACTACCTCGTTCCGAGCAGGGTTCACGAAGGTAAATTTTTTGCNCTTCCACAATCTCCCCAAACATACAAACAGTTACTNATGGTAGCCGGTTANGATCGATATTTCCAAATAGTCAAGTGCTTTCGTGACGAGGACTTGAGAGCCGACAGGCAACCAGAGTTTACCCAAATTGATATTGAGATGTCCTTCGTNAATGAAAATTCTGTCATGAATTTAGCTGAGNCATTGACCCGCAATCTTTTTCGTGATCTGAAGGGNATTGANTTACCTGAGCCATTTAANCGGCTTACATACGCCGAGGCTATGGATCGATTTGGTTCAGATAAACCGGATTTGCGTTTCGGATTAGAATTGACGCATGTCAAAAAGGCGGTAGAAACGTGTGAGTTCAAGGTGTTCAAGGGCGTCATTGATTTTGGAGGTGAGGTTAAAGGGATTAATGTCAAGGGCTGCAATAGTTTATCTAGGGGGAAAATAGACGAACTGATTGCATATGCTCAGGATTTGGGAGCCAAAGGCCTTAGCTGGATAAAACACACGGACAAGGGCTTGGAATCTTCGATCGTAAAGTTTTTCCCCNAAAACAGTCAGAACCATTTAATAGCTGAAATGAACTCTGAACCAGGCGATCTTCTACTCTTCGTGGCAGATCAACCTGCAATTGTTTCCAGGTGCTTAGGTGCTCTTCGTTTGGAATTAGCCAAACGATTGAAATTAAACGTCGAGGAAAATCAGTGGGAACCGTTGTGGATAACTGAATTTCCACTTCTCGAGCGAGATGAAGAGGAGAATAGGATGGTGGCCATACACCATCCGTTCACAGCTCCCATGGAATCGGATGTGGATCTTTTGAACACGGATCCCCTCAAAGCGAGAGCAAGAGCATACGATCTGGTTCTTAATGGTAATGAAATTGCGGGTGGGAGCGTAAGAATTTCCCAGAAGAGCATGCAAAGTAAAATCTTTGAATTATTGGCTCTTTCTGCTGAAGAGGCGCAGATTAAATTTGGATTTCTGTTGGAAGCCCTTCAATACGGAGCCCCACCGCATGGCGGTATCGCATTCGGGTTCGATCGTCTGGTCGCATTGCTGGCGGGTGAAGAATCGATTAGAGATGTGATAGCTTTTCCAAAGACCAACAAAGCGGTTGGTCTAATGGAAAATTCACCATCTGACCCGGAGAAGAAACAACTCCGAGAATTAGGAATTAATACACTGCAGTAAGAGTTTGAAATCATTGGAACTCTTCTTTGGGTTTCCCCCACTGATTTCAGTCAACCTTTCAGTCTTTTATATTGCTTGACATGCTCCGATCTCTATATTAACTTTTTGGATCTTGTTAAGATATTCTATGCAAGTAAATCAATGTGTTATGTCTACGATTACGTGAAAGCGATTTTTTCGCCAGTGGAGGACGTTATGAAGTTCATTTGTCTTAGAAAAACAACCAACATTCTGACATTATTCGTTATGGCTGTCATTGTTGGATGCGGAGGAGTCTCCTCAAACGAGATGTCAGCTATGGAGGCACAAACACGGAGTACTGAAGCAGCCGAAAATAGAGTGAAAGATCTTCGGGCCGAAAAATCCGCAAAAGAAGCCGAAGTTGCCGAAAAAAGTGCGACAAAGAGCGCTTTGCAAGATCGGTTGGCTGCAACAAAATTCAACCTCGATAACTGAGCCAATCACAGGAGATTATGCAATCATGAAGAAATCCATCTTATGTGGGCTGGCCGTATGTATACTGGCTTCACTTGCGGTTCCGTTAAATGCCCAAGAAAAGAAAATTACACGTGATGAATACACCGCGCAAATGGCTGATCTCGTACAGCGAGAGACCGAAGCGAAAACCCAGATTGTATCTCTCGAGGCTCGCATCTCCGAATTGGATCGCCAGAGTAACGAACTTGATAGAGAAATCGCTAACCTAAAGAGCGAAACCCTATCTTTGGTCGGCGCAACTCAACGACAAGTAGATGCCTTCTCTCGTAGATTGGATTCAGTCACAGCGCAGTTAGAGGGCTTGCTGGCTCTTGCGCCCGAAATGCTAGTTCAGAAACGCAAAGAAGTCGAAAACGTTCGTTCAGAGATGGGACAACTGCGCAGCCAACCCATTGCGGCTTTGCCCGAAATAGCCGCAAAGATAACGAGAATATTCAGACTTTTAGGCGATATAGGGGCCCGTATAGATCAACCGGTAACTATTGATTACAGTGTTCGGAAAGGCGACAATCTTTGGAATATCTCGAAAAAATCCAATATTTACGATGACCCTTACATGTGGCCGCGTATATACCGAGCTAATAGAGATGAAGTAAACGATCCAGATCTCATTTATCCGAAGCAGAACCTTGTAATCCCCTTCGGTGTTGGAGCCAATCAACACTTAGTCGAACGAGGACATACTCTCTTTGAAATTGCCGCTGAAGTGTATAATGATGCTAGCTTATGGCATAAAATATTCGAGGCCAATCAACAACAGGTTGTAGAGCCACATTTGATCTTCCCAGCTCAGGTTTTACAAATACCTAATAAGTAATATCTTTTTGCAAATAGTAAATCGATCTATAAGCTGTCACAGTAAAGGGTTTGATCCTTAATAGGATCAAACCCTTTACTAAATATCTTACTTCGGAAAATGCAATCTCAAACAAATACAGTGTCATTTACAGGTATTGATCCTATCATACTACTAGGACGGCACGACGAACATTTACACCATCTCGAAAAAAAATACGGAATCTCGTTATTCTGTCGAAATTCTTCTATTATTATAAATGGACCTGATCAACAAACGGTTAAAGCCAAGAAACTACTTCAACATCTGATAGACCGCCTTCTCAAAGAACCCAATCTTGACTATTCAGAGATTAGAGAAGTTATTCACCAGGCAGCTCTCCCGCCTGATAATGAAATCCAGCCATCAGGAACCTCTACAGATACTGAAATAGGTGCTCGCACTTACAAAGGACTGATAAAGCCTAGGACTCAGGGGCAAAGCAACTACCTTAATGCCATCGAGAATAATGACATCTCCTTTGGTATTGGTCCAGCTGGTACTGGAAAAACCTATCTGGCTGTTGCCATGGCAGTCGCAGCGTTAAAAAGTAAAAAAATATCTCGAATTCTTCTTGCCCGGCCTGCCGTTGAGGCAGGAGAAAAACTAGGGTTTCTACCTGGTTCTTTCGAAGACAAAGTTGACCCCTATCTCCGCCCGTTGTACGATGCTCTTCAAGACCTAGTTGAACCCGAACGATTGGGAAGACTTCAAACAATGAAAGTCATAGAAGTAATCCCCCTTGCATATATGCGCGGGCGTACTCTAAATGATGCCTTNATTATTCTCGACGAAGCCCAAAATACAACGCCCCAACAAATGAAAATGTTCCTGACCAGACTTGGCGCCTATTCTAAGGCCGTTGTAACAGGAGATGTCACACAGACAGATTTAGGTAGTAATCAAGCTTCTGGACTCATCGAAGCCCCTAAAATCCTTACCGGAATTTCCGGATTAGCTTTTGTACATCTAACCGAACAGGATGTAGTAAGAAATCCTCTAGTGCAAAAAATAATCAAAGCCTACGAGACACATACAAATGCTTCTGCAAATCAATCCAACCAAGCTGTTCAATGAATATCCCGAAATTTATCCATAAATGGAATCTGTTAGCTCGACCGAAAAATAGCGACCAAGTTCCCTTTAATTACAGGTACGGGATAAAATATCTCATGGCAGCCTTTGTTATAGGGATGCTAACCTATTTTTCACCACATCAANGACCTTATAATATTCCTGAACTTCGGTTAGGTGGTATATCATCCGAGGAAATACGAGCACCATTTCTTTTCCATGTTCCAAAACCACCGGCTGAACTTCAAAAAGAGCGCGCATTAGTCGAAGCAAGCATCCCCACTCAGCTCATCAGATCTGAAAACGTAGGTAAAGAACAACTAACACGGATTGATTCAGTATTTAAAGTTATGATCCCAGTACTTCAGGTTCAAATGGCCGACTCTCTAAAACAACGCCACCTCCAACGAGAATTACCTGAAATAGTTGGCACTCTTTCAACGGATGCTCTCAATACTCTCATCCGACTCTTTTCTAATGCCACAGATTCATATGTGAATGACTATTCAGCAATTTGTTATCAAATAATTGCAAACTTTTATGCTACTGGCATACTGCCCTCGAAGGAAATAATAACGGAGGGTCCCTCTCCATATGTTCGTTTGGGACAACGGACGTTTGATGTGAATATTCTTTATAGCGAAAAATCACTTAAACAGGGAGAAATGATTTCTTTCATTGCTCCCTTTACTACAATTTCGGACAATGATGCAGTAGAGGCCACACTTGAATTCTTGAGTGTCTTCATCAGCCCAAACGTACAAATAGAACCTGACGAAACCCAGCGCCTAAGATCAGCGGCGATGTCTGGTGTAGCAAGTATCAAACGACTCTATGCTGCGGAAGAACTAATTATTGATAAAAACACAGAAATTACAGTCCAGCACATAGAGTCCGTGAATGCCTTAGCACAACTAATAGCTCAACGAGAAGCCGAAAATCCAGTAAAAAGGTTTACCCAGCTTATTGCCTCCGCCACAATTTCAGCACTCTTGGTTTTGGTCTTTGGTTATTATCTAGCAACTCGAGAAAGTGCAGTATTTAACGATACAGCGAGTCTCATATTAATATCTATTTTAACTGTCGTGACTGCTGGAGCTGGATCCTATATCAACAACAACGAAATTGCAATCTATCTAGTTCCGACACCGCTAACTGCGATGCTCGTAACTATTCTAATCTCCCCACAAATAGGATTAATGTTGTCTTATTGCTTGGCTTTATTTGTTGGTAATCTTTTTGGGGATTTTTACGTTGCACTCATATGTGCGTTAACCTCCTCGATCGCGGTTTTCACAGTTGTTCAGGTAAGACACCGCAACCAATTTTACAAATCTATGATTTTTTTACCAATTGCGTATACACTCCTCATAACAGCAACCAACATGCTTACGTTTGTTCCCATTGAAACCATTNCGCAGAACATAATACCCGGTATATTTATCGGGATCGCTGCACCAATACTCACAATAGGCCTATTACCAATATTCGAAAGCATTTTCAATATAACAACAGACATAACCCTGCTCGAATTATCAGATTTAAACCGCCCACTCTTGCGCGAGTTAGCGGTTCGTGCTCCAGGTACATACACTCACAGTCTTATAATGGCCAATCTGTCTGAAAGTGCCGCTGAAGGAATCGGTTGCAACGCACTGCTTGCCCGAGTTGGCTGTTACTATCACGATATTGGTAAAATGCTTAAACCCGAATATTTCAGTGAAAACCAAGCTATGAGTGGCGGACATAACCCACACGACAACTTAACNCCNAATATGAGTATGTTGATAATTAGTTCTCATGTAAAAGATGGGCTAGAACTAGCCGAAGAAAACGGCCTACCTAAAGCTATTTGCGACCTCATCCCTCAGCATCACGGTACGACTGTCATAGAATATTTTTACAACAGAGCCGTCGAACTTGGAAGTGACGGTGTACGCAGGGAAGANTTCCGNTATGATGGTCCTCGCCCTCAGACGAGAGAAGCAGGCATTCTAATGTTAGCCGACTCAGTAGAATCTGCCGCCAGAACTCTAACTGAAAGGACACCAAATCGAATCAGACAATTAGTAAGAAAAATCATTCAGCAAAAATTTACTAGTNGTGAATTNAACGAGTGTGCGCTAACCTTAGAAGAATTACATAGAATAGAAGAAAGTTTTATTCCTGTCCTAATGGGTACGCTTCACGGAAGAGTTCAATACCCATGGCAAAAAGTNGGCCAACGCGAAAGATTCCCGAACAACAGGAATTAATCTATGACCACTTTAATTATCTCATATGAAGAGATCGTTGAACCACTCTCTGATAAANTTACAAAGTCTCTTCAATCTATTTTTGAAACAGCTCAAGAAAAATATAGACTTGACAGTAGCGTAGAACTTGTTTTCATAACTGATGAGTTTATGAAAAGATTAAATGCTAAATTCCGTCAAAAAGACGGAACAACTGACGTACTTTCCTTTGATTTAGGCGTGTCTATGGTGCCTTTTNAAGAAACTGCCAGTAAGGAGATTTACATTTCAGTTGAGCAGGCCTTTCGACAAGCAACCGAATTAGGTGTGTCCACTACTNAAGAAATAAGACGGCTTTTCCTACATGGCCTGTTGCATCTTTGTGGTTGGGAACATAACACGGAGGCGGAACTGATCGCGATGGAAAAAGAAACTGAGTCGATTATAAATCTGGTTGGAAGTCCTGTAAATCTCTAAACATCACCTGACNGGTGATATCACTTGAAAGGAGCCCACTGCTTGGAACCTCCCTCGTATATTTGGCAATTAATTGCCTGTGTCCTATTCTTAATTTCCCTTTTGAAATTGTTTTTGCTATCTAGTTATGAAGCGACGTTTCTTCTTCTCTCACGTTCTTCTTTAGAAAAATTAACGGAAAACGGAGTAACCCGTGCAACGGCAATGCTATCTATTTACGAGCCCCGTCATAGACTACGTATGATGGCACGCCTTGGTGAAGGTATAGGCTTNACTCTATGCTCACTAACCCTATTCTCTATTGTTCAGCCATTGTATGCTGCAAGAGGATTACCGGATTACTACGGTATTTTAACTGCGTTTTTGGGAACAATACTGGCCATGCTCTTTGTCTTATCGGCCCCACTCAAAATTCGGTTCGAAGAAGAAAGTGAAGACGTGCGGATTGCCCCNATAGCAATGGCATTTGTCCCCCTTCACAGAATTCTCAGTCCTCTTACCACTTTTCTCGATAAACTTACATCAGGTGATTATAACGACGAAGAGTTTCGAGCTGAAAAAGAGGAAGAATTGCGCAGTATTGTTGAATCTGAGGGAGAATCAGGTGTCATAGAAGAAAGCGAACGCGACATGATCGAAAGTGTTTTTGGCTTTCATGATCGCGTAGTTCGTGAAGTAATGGTTCCCCGTGTTGACATCGTAGCTCTGGATCAAACATCTACGCTTCAGGATCTGTTAGATACCATTCAAGACCGTGGGCATTCAAGATTACCAATATACGATGAATCTTTGGATAAGATCCTCGGCTTGATATACGCTAAAGATTTAATTTATTTACTTGTGGAACGGCGGGACATTGACCTCAATGTGCCTCTTTCGGAATTAATGAATCAAAACACTCTGATTGAAACATTTGATTTTCTGCATGCCCCATACTACGTACCTGAAACCAAAAAGATAGATATTCTCCTAAACGACATGCGTGATAATAGAACAAGACTTGCAATAGTTTTGGATGAATATAGCGGTACATCGGGCCTCGTAACAACGGAAGATCTGGTAGAGGAAATCGTTGGAGACATTCAAGATGAATATGACGAGATTGAAGAAACTATGTATCAATGGATTGAACCGGAAAAAATTTTGCAGGCGAACGCCAGAATAGGTATTGATGATCTCAACGAATTAATGGGAGCAAACCTTCCAAGTGATGCTGGATTTGAAACTCTCGGAGGTTTTATTTTCGATCACTTGGGAGAAATACCTGCCGAGAATCAAAAATTTGAGGCTGAACAACTCGTACTGACTGTTATTTCTGTAGAAGAACAAAAAATTGGACAAGTACGTCTCGAACAAATACCCCCCAAACAAGAAGAAAATGAGTGATGGGTCTTGCGCTACCGATTTCGGCACCTTACTTTGTATCTGTGACGCGGGGTGGAGCAGCCTGGTAGCTCGACGGGCTCATAACCCGTAGGTCGCAGGTTCAAATCCTGCCCCCGCTACCACTTATTAAGCCCCTCGAGACTTCACGGTTTCGGGGGCTTTTTATTTTTGAGCCTAGTGTCCCTCCTCCTCCATAGTGTCCCCCAAACGGCTTGTTTGCTTTAAGTTGAGTGTTTAATTACGTTTTCCGAATCAAGAACAAAAGTAATATTTAATGGATTAGTAAATAACCGCTACCTAATCTCTGAATTCACCAAAACCTGACTGTAGCCCTAGTTCAATACCAACGAATGCAAATAACTGATTAACTAAGGTTGACAATGCAACTCTCAAACGAAGACATTTGGTATTGTAAGCAGAATGGCTTTCATATAGTACCGGATAAACTCCCTACCGATCTCATAAAACGTCTGTGTAAAATAACTGATAAACTCCTTAACTCCATGGAAGAACCTATAATCTGGGAACGTAAAGGCTGTCGATCACCAGAAAACATTCGTAGATTGTCAAAAATACTATCCCGAGATTCGGTATTTTTAGAAGCCGCCACACATCCTCTAATTCTGGACGCTTTGGAAGGCATACTTGGTCCGAATATTGAATTACTAACTAACAAACACAATCACCTAATGGTCAGACCTCCAAAATCCTACGCTGTCCCTTGGCATTCTGGAGAAAAAACATATAATCCTGTACTCTTTACCGCTCTAATCTATCTTGAGGACTCTACAATAGAGAATGGGTGTATACGAATTGTCCCGGGTAGTCATCAGCGCCCAGTCGATAACGTACGATCTTCTTCGAGAAGCTGTTTCTCCTCAAATCAATTTTATTTCAAGGCTCTTCCCGTCCCAATGCCAAGAGGAGGTATTCTTCTTTTCGATGACCGCTTATATCATGGAGCTGATATTAATCATAGCCAAAGTTCCCGTAGAAGTATGACAATAGCCTACCGTACTCACGATGCTCATAATGTCATCAAAGACGACCCAGAGAAAATTTTAGTACGAGGCGAGAGAATATATACGGGCCACCCATCCCCATAAAATAGTGTCTTAACAATGCATATAAATTCTCTTAAAACATATCAAATCTGTCCTCCATACTGTGATTTCAATTCTCTTGTTCTTGCTCGTTATCACGGTTCGGCCATGCAAAAACGCACAATCTATGTTATCACTACGAATACCGGATTAGAAGGCATTGGTGAAAGTATTGGGGAAACCCCTGAGAGCGATTCTCTCTGCGAGAAATTTATCGGTACTTCGCCATTTGACTGGATAAACTCTGAAGAGGACTTAGCTCTTAACATGGCTTGCTACGATTTGATGGGAAAGTCTCTAGGTCTACCAGCATGGAAGTTAATTGGACCCCAGTTTAGAAAATGGATACCCGTTGCAGCCTGGACTGTGGCCCAAGAACCTGCTGCAATGGCAGAGGAAGTAAAATACGCTGCCCAAAAAGGATACACTTGGATAAAGTATCATGTTGATGAGATGCAAGACGTAGTTGCTCAAACAGAGGCCATGCAAAAAGTTTCGCCACCTAATTTTAAAGTTCATTTCGACTTTAATGCAAATTCTAATTATTACACCATGCGTCCAATATTAGAAGAACTTTGCAAATTCTCCATCGCAGGCCGTTTTGAGGATGTCGTACTGGGAACAGACGAAGACGCTTACAGGATGCTAAGAGAACAATGTCCCCTGCCCATCATTGGCCANCACGTGCCTGCAGAAGCAATTACCAAACGTTATGTTGATGGTATAATTGCAGGACATGCTCCTATAGGAAAAGCCATAAAGACAGCAGCAATTGCTGAACGCTTAAATACGCCGTTAATGTATCAACAAACTGGAGGTATAATTAATCAAGCGTTTTTAGCGCATGAAGTTGCGGTTTTCAAAATGGCTACCATTGACCATGTTAACTGTTGTCATTTGTGGGATCGGGACATTGTTAAGGAAGAAATGCCGATAACCAACGGCAGTGTCCTTGTCCCCAACAAACCAGGGTTAGGAGTAACACTTGACAGAGAAAAGCTCGAGTCACTTCGGATTACAAAGCCCCAAGAAAAAGGTCGTTTCTTAATCCAAATAACATTAAATGAAGAGACAATTGGTTATACTCGGCACGATCCCGAATCTCATGGCTCAACTGATAACCTTCGATTCTCCGAGCGACTCCATAAAAACGGTCTCCCCGGAAGATCTGCCTCGTATAACAACCCAATAANTACTCAGTTCTGGGATAAAGAAAAAGATCCAGAAAATTTTGATACCATCTGGGAAAAAACAGCTTCAGGACCATTTTGGACGGTGAAAGAATAAAAAACACGAAAGCCAGTTTTCGCAAACTTTATGGCCTGTTACTTTGGAGGTGACTCATCCAAATAAGCTAGATCGAGTATCGGGTCATTAGGGCGCAATACCTTATTCACAAAATAAAAAACCCCGGTAAATATCACCACGGCAGCATTTAAATCCACGAGAACAGTAACTAAGGTTGTCCCCCCTACTAATGCAATTTCAATATTACTAACCTGCATAGAATTGGTTACTCNACGGGCGGGAAATACAAGACGTTGAAAATAAGNAAAAACCGTAGATATATCGCAAACATCGTATCCTGCTTTTATTAAAATACCAGCAAAGACTGCATGCGGGATAAACGAAATCAAATCTTGAAATAGTACCATTTCGACAAGAACAAAAAGTCCAATAAAAAACCCAACAATCCGTTGAGAACCGCCCTCTTTAACTACCAAGACAGACCGAATTGTTGCTTGAGCTCCAGGTATTCCGCCCATCAAAGCAACGGTTCCGTTGGCAATACCTTGAGCGGCAATCTCCTTGTTTTGNCGCGTTTTNTCGCCNGTCATTCGATCAATGACTAACGAGGTCAGTAGAGTNTCAAGATAACATAAAAGAGAGAGTTGAAATGCATATGGTAATGCCAGTAAAATCAACCCAAAAGACCATTGGCTGGGCCACTGCGCCTTTACGAAGTCAGATAAAGAATGAAAATCACCAAAGTCACCTGATACACTCACCATTCCAACCGGTAGATCAAGGACAAATGAAAGATAACTAAGGACTACGATCACCACTAATGTTCCCGGTGGTGCGAAAGATATTTTTCGTACTAAAACCGGATAAGTAAAAAGAAATATCAGAGTTGAAATTACTAATAATACGTTTACTATTACCAAACCCTCAAAGGGTTCGGTGCCACCCAATCCAAATANCTTTTCTATTTGTGCAATCCAAATTAAGACNGCTATNCCGTTCATGAAGCCAGAAATTACCACATTGGGAACGATAGTAATGAAACGTCCTAAACGCAAAAGAGCCATAATTATGAGTAAAACACCCGACAAGATAAAAACAGAATTGATAAAATGCTCTGGACTTATAGACGACAATTGAGATGCCATTTGGTCATATGCTACTGAGATAACCACTGCAGCAACTACGCTCATAGGCGCCGTTGGTCCCGAGCACTGAACCCTTGTACCACCCAATAGCGAGGTAACCAAAGCAATTACACCTGCAGAGAGCATACCAGCAAAAGCACCTCTTCCCGACAAAATACCGAAAGCAGCTCCAAGACTAAGCGCAACAAAGCTNACGGCAAGCCCCACAACAGCATTATGTATCAGATCGCGCATACGCCAGCCAAAAGAGAAAGTNTTTTTGATGANAAGCATACTTTAATATTGATATAAAAGTTCAAGAATTTTAAATCGTTGTCAACAGATTTCAAAACAAAGGAGACGTCGTAGCTAATGTTGTGAAACAAATTTTATCCATTTTTATTTCAATCAGATTTATGTCTCAGGCTTTTGATTTTGTTGTTCCCTACTTCCCATATATCTATACTATCCAGTGAAATAGTTAAAGGAGGTCTTTTTGAATTCAGTAAATATTGTCTTAACCGCGAAACAAAAAGTAGAGCTTGTCCAAGAAAAACTCGGATCTCTTCCCGAAGACGGATTGTTGGTAAAAACCAGAAAAAGTTTAATTAGTTCAGGTACCGAGAGTATTTGTTATAACAGNGACATGGACGAAGGTTCCCACTGGGCAGGATGGGTACAATATCCCTTCCACTTGGGATATAGCAACGTAGGCGAAATAATAGAGACTGGTCCAAGTAATAAAAACTACAGACTCGGAGATCGGGTGTTTAGTCCAACAAGTCACCGGCAGTTTGCTATACTTACTGGGAAACCTGTAAAAGTTCCTGCGGAAATTTCTGACGAAAGTGCAGTATGGTCTAAATTAGCGACCATTGCGCAGACTGGAGTGCGTCGGGCAGAAATAAAAATGGGAGGCCGCGTGCTTATCATTGGTGCCGGTCCGCTAGGGCAACTTTTATCTCAGTATACACGTTTGATGGGTGCCGAAATTGTTATGATAGTCGATCCAATAGAAAGCCGACTAAAAGTTGCTCAAAAATATGGGGCAACAGAAATTTTTACTGGCATGGCTTCAGATGCATATGGTTTTGTTGAAGAAAACACAGACGGAAATTTAGCCGATGTCGTTTTTGATGCTACTGGACACTTTTCTGTTTTTCCAATGGCTTTAAAATTGACTCGAAGGTTTGGCAACTTGATTCTTATCGGAGATTCACCCCATCCTAGCAAACAAACTCTTACAGCAGATGTATTGACACGACAAATTACTGTTCGTGGAACACACAATGAGTTGATGCCGCCCCATATTGAAAATTGGAGTGCTACACGCCAAATGAATCTTTTTTACACATATATTAACAGAAGACAAATGGACGTCGAAAATCTCATTACAGAAACATATTCTCCGATTGAGGCTCCAGATGTATATTCGAAATTGGCCGAAAATCGCGGAGAATCGATCGGAGTTGTTTTTGACTGGAGTCATATCAGCTCATCAAAAGGAACATAATGAAATGTCAATAAATCAGTCGGTGTGCCTGCCAATTCTTGGCGATTTAAATCAGAAAAACCTTATAAAACAAATCGCTGAAATTGGCTATACTGCCGTTGAAATATGGGACCGAGACGAAAATTTCGAGGAATTATGTGATCATGTAGTAGAATACGGACTTACCATCGCAAGTATGATAGGCCACCAATCACTGACAGACGGGCTCAACAATACGTACAATCACCAAAGAATCGAAGACGAATTAACAAAATCTATAGAAATAGCGGCTAATTCAGGTATTCCAGGATTAATCTGTTTCAGTGGTAACCGAATAGCCGATATGACAGAGGAACAGGCACTGGATAATACTGCGAATGGGCTTCTTCGTGTTGCTCCCTATGCCGAAAGACTTGGGGTCAACCTTAACTTAGAAATGCTGAATTCAAAAATAGACCATATTGGATATCAGTGTGATTCCACAGCATGGGGTCTGGAAATAGTAAGGCGAGTAAATAGCCCTAGAGTTAAATTGCTATACGATATCTACCATATGCAGATTATGGAAGGCGACATAATCCGAACGGTAAGCGACAATATTGATGTAATCGGACATTTTCATACGGCAGGCAACCCTGGAAGACATGAGTTAGACGGTAATCAGGAACTAAATTATTCAGCTATTTGTTCGGCCATATCTGCAACTCGTTACAAGGGGTATGTAGGACATGAGTTCCACCCAAAGGGCAATAACATTATTATAGCNCTAAAGCAGGCATTTATTACGTGCNCTAGCTAAANAGCTCATTGCTTTTAATTGTCAAAATTTAAAAATCACGAAATGGACCTTGACGAAAATCGCGTACAATTAATATCGGTAACTTATCATTAGCCGTTATTTAAAGTGACAAAACACTATGAAATCAACTGAACCATACCTTTTAACTCCCGGGCCTTTAACGACTTCTTTGTCAGTTAAAAAAGCAATGATGTATGATTGGGGCAGCTGGGACAGTGATTTCCGGGCCATGACATACGAATTGCGCAAACGTCTTCTAAAGATTCTAAATAATAAAACAGGAACTTTTGAGTGTATACCCATCCAAGGATCTGGGACTTACGCTGTAGAGGCAATGTTGAGTAGCCTTGTCTCCCCAAGTGAAAAAGTTTTAGTTCTCGCAAATGGAGCTTACGGTGTAAGAGCAGCTCAGATACTTAAATATTTGGACAGGCCTTTTACAATTATCGACAAAGGAGACTATTCACCACCTCGTAGCATCGACATAAAAACTGCTATTGACTTAGATCCTGATATCACACACGTTTTTGTAGTCCACTGTGAAACTAGCTCAGGAATTTTAAATCCAATTAACGAAATCTCGGAAGCAACCGCATCAATGGGCAGAAAACTTCTCATTGACAGTATGTCTGCATTTGGGGCGATAAACCCTTCTTCTCAAATCGAATTTGACGCACTTGCCTCCTCTGCAAATAAATGTTTGGAGGGCGTACCTGGCTTCGGATATGTATTTGTAAAAAGGGACACTATACTTGTCTCTAAGGGAAAAAGTACATCCTTGAGTTTAGACCTTTACGAACAATGGAATACTATGGAGAGTAGTGGACAATGGCGTTTTACGCCCCCGACACATGTCGTGGCCGCTTTCTTAGAAGCCCTTGATCTTTATGAAAAAGAAGGTGGTTTAAAGGCGCGAAAAAAACGTTATGAGAAGAATCGTGACACTTTAGTTACTGGAATGCGACAACTAGGCTTCCAAACACTTTTACGGTCAGAATGGCTCTCACCAGTGATCGTGACTTTTCTTTGTCCTGGCCATCCAAGTTTTGATTTTACATTATTTTACGAACACATGAAGCA
>NZPK01000031.1 GCA_002693325.1 Gemmatimonadota bacterium
TATACATAGTTAGTCATAGGCTACGTTTTTTCTGATCCACTAATTTGATGCCAATTGGCAATCTTAATTTATCGTGCGGGCTTGTCTTTTTTCTGTAAAAATCCTAGTCTTCTCCGTTAACACTGTTTGATCGCTTCCTTCAACGTCTCCCTAATTAGCAAAAGAGAATGATTTATGGCTTCTATTGAACTTCGCCCTCACTCTATTATTGCATGGATTGCTTATCCTGCAACGATAATAATCTGTTTATTCATATTTTTTCTATTTCAACAACATAACTTGTCTCTTTTATTGTGTAGTTATGTTCCGGTAGTATTAGGAGCTATAATAATAACTTTTCTCGAATCACGTTTCCCTTATATGGATTTATGGAGAGCTAACGGCGCAGATATACGTAACGATCTGACCTTCATGGTTGTTATTCAAATGATGCTCCCGATATTTTTAAACTTTTTTGTAGCCGTTACCTTATTGAGGTTTTTAGCTGTTTGGGGTATAAGGTTGGAAGCTTTTTGGCCGCATAATTGGCCTGTAGCAATTCAAGTTGTTGTTATGCTTTTGGTTGCTGACTTTTTTCGTTATTGGATCCATAGGTTAGCACATACTAATTCAATTTTGTGGAAATTTCATGCCGTACATCATTCGCCTCATAAACTTTATTGGGTTAACGTTGGCCGCTTTCATCCTGTCGATAAGGCATTGCAATTTCTTGGTGATTCCTTGCCTTTTATTCTACTCGGTGTCTCGGAAGGTGTACTTGCTTTGTATTTTGTTTTTTATGCCGTAAATGGTTTTTTTCAGCACAGTAATGTGGAAATGCGTTTTGGTTTGCTCAATTATGTAATAAGTAGCGCGGAGCTGCATCGATGGCATCATTCTCGTAAACCAGTTGAGGCAAACCAAAACTATGGTAATAATATAATAATCTGGGACATTTTATTTGGAACTTATTTTTTACCCAAAAACCGCGAAGTAAATGACTTAGGGCTCCATAATAGGACTTATCCTCAAGATTTCAAATCACAGATGAAAGCTCCTTTTTCTGGGAACTTAGATAAGCATCCTGACCTTTTGCCCGATTTACGTTCGTTTTTATTGAATTCTCTTCTTGGAATCCGTATGAGAATTATTGGTTGGACACTCTATTCTCCATTAAAAAAGGCCGCGATGAATGTAAAAGCGACTCAATGGAAAATTTTAAAATCAATCATTGACCAAAATAGTAGTACTGAATTCGGGCTTAGGCACGACTTTAAAAATATTTCGGATGTACAAAGCTTTAGAGAAAAGTTGCCAGTTTTTGATTACGAATCTCTACGAGCGGATGTCGAGCGTCAAGGTAACGATAAAATCAAGGTGCTTACCAATGATCATCCAATTATGTATAACCAGACGAGTGGAACTACAGGTCAACCTAAATATATACCTGTTTTAAATTTGACATTAGATCATCTTCGGCGGTCACAAAAAATATTTTCATACATTCAGTATAAGGACTGTAAGGAAGCTTTTTTTGGACGTATAGTAGGTATGGTTAGTCCTGCGATAGATGGTGTTTTGGCGAACGGAATACCCTTTGGTAGTGCATCCGGACATATATATAAAACAATGCCTAAGGTAGCTAGAGCAAAATATTTACTTCCCCAAGAGGTATTTACTCTAGAGGATTATGGATTAAAGTATCAGGTTATTGCGCGACTTTGTTTTGAGGCTGACGACATAACTTATCTTGGTAGTGCGAATCCTTCTTCTTTCCATCGTTTGCTCGAAGTAGTGAATGAGCATCGTTTCCATATGGTTGATGATATAAAGGAAGGAGTTTTCCGAAGAATAGATGAATTACCTGAAAATGTTGCAAATGCAGTAAAACAGGTTCTCCATCCAAATCCAGAAAGAGCAATTTTTCTCGGTGATATTTTATCGTCTGGAAGTCAAGTACATTACTCGGATTTCTGGCCATCATTGAAACTAGTAGCTACATGGACTGGTGGTAGTTGTGGCGTGTCTTTATCTGGTATCCTCAAATCTTTCCCATCTGGTGTTCGTATTAGTGAACTTGGTTATCTATCTAGTGAATTCCGAGGTACTATTACAATTGATGCCGAGACTAACGCTGGTGTTCCTACAATACAAGAGTCTTTCTTCGAATTTGTCGAACAGAATTCCTGGGAAGATCATAGAGGACCATTCCTCGGCGTTGAAGATATAGAGATGAATAAGCGTTATTATGTCTTTGTTACAACACCTTCAGGTCTGTATAGATACAACATGAATGATATAGTAGAAGTTTCTGGCATGTTCGGGTCGTGTCCAACTATTCGATTCTTACAAAAAGGACGTGGGGTCACGAATATTACGGGTGAGAAACTTTATGAAAGTCAGATTATACAATCTATGGACGATAGTTTTAAGAAATTTGGATTTAGCTGTCGGTTTTACCAGGTAGTAGCCTATCAAGAAAAATCCCAATATATGATCTTTCTCGAGCCTAATGTTGAAGGCGATATCGATGAAGATGCATTTACTCAATATGTTGAGGAAAATTTATGTAGTTCAAACATCGAGTACAAAGAAAAGCGATTGGGGGGGCGGTTATTGCCAATCAAAGTATTATTACTAAAAACTGGCTCATATGAAGGTTATAAGGAATATTGTCTTAGCAAAGGACAAAGTGAAAGTCAGTTTAAAGGAACTCTCTTACAGTATGATACAGATCACGACTTTGATTGGTCACCTTGGCTTATTTCGGAGTCAAGTAATGGAAATTAAAACTTTAATATGTCATTTACTTAAAATTCCATTCAAAATGAGTTTTAAACATCATAGTGCAGAAAGAAATGTAACTCAGACGTTAATAGTAGTTGCAGAGACGTCTTCTGGTGTAGTGGGTATTGGTGAAGGTTGTCCGCGTGAATATGTTACTGGTGAAAATTTAAAGAGTTGTCAAGATTTCNTGAAAACNTATGCAAATGATGTTCGAAGAAATATTCATNCAATCGAAGATTTAAAATCTTGGGTTGAACAANATCAGTTTTTAATNGATGAGAATCCCGCNGCTTGGTGTGCCTTAGAATTAGCTCTTCTTGATATATTGGCCAAGGAAGAAAAGCTCACAGTCGAACAACTACTATGTCATCCTCCAGCTTCGGGGTGTTACAGTTACAGTGCTGTTGTTGGAGATGGTAATTCCGATAAAGTAGNTTCGCAGATAAGTCGTTATGTTAAATTGGGATTTGNGGATTTTAAAGTTAAGATTAGCGGAGATCTGAAGCATGACTCAGAAAAATTTAGATTAATTCAAGATCTCAAGCCAACGGCTCGAATACGTTTAGATGGAAACAATATCTGGCAGAGTGCAGATCAAGGAATTTCTTACATAGAGGATCTCNAAATTAACTTGTTCGCTGTAGAAGAGCCATTACAGGTCATGGATTTTTCTGGTATGGAGAAACTCTTTCGATACTCCGGGCTTAGAATTATCCTTGATGAAAGTGCCACAAATATTAAACATGTGGAGGACTTAAAAACATTCGGCGGTATTTATATAATCAACATTAGAATATCAAAGATGGGCGGTATTCTCAGGAGTCTTAATTTGGCTGAAGTTGCTTTGGAAAGCGGGATACCTGTTATCATCGGATCGCATGTCGGAGAAACGAGTGTACTCACTCGCGCCGGTATAACGGTTTCATCCGTTTGTTCGGACCAGGTGGTTGCGATGGAAGGAGCTTTTGGAACATATTTACTCGAGTCGGATATAGTCAATAATTCTCTACAATTTGGTGCGGGAGGATTTTTGAATTGTAAAGGTCTTTTGAACGAGAATCATCATGGTTTTCAGCTCGACGTCTGTTTGCCACCTGATTCAGTGAATAAAAGCTTTGCTCTCTAATTTTATGTTTATATCAGTAACTTACAGGGGGTCCCCGACTCTATGAAGAATGATCGGTCAATATACGCAGCTATTCTTATAATAACCTCTTTGATGTTTTTTTTCCGAGTTGTTGCTCAATTAATTCAATTGCTTGATCCTGTTCAAGGTCTACCTCAGTTTGAGGAATGGCAAAGTGGTGTTTTACCTTACCCCGTTTTATTATCTGTTCAGATATTAATTTTAATTTTACTCGTCAAAATAGTTAGAAATTACATCACGGGAAATGTGAAAATTGGAAGAAGGCGTGGGGTTATTTTTTTGTTTATTGGATGTGTATATTTTTTAATTATGTTTGCTCGATTGATTTGCTCAATCTTTTTTAACAAAGATGAGTCATGGTTTTTCGATGGAACATTAGCGGCATTCTTTCATGTGGTTTTGTCATGCTTTTTAATAGCGCATGGTCATTATCTATACAGAAAAAAATGTTAATTTTCTCGAGGGTATTTCGAATATTTTAATGTCCGCACTCGCTTTGTGCAAAAAATCACTACATTTTTTTCTCGAATCCTTCTGTTTCTTTAAATAAACTTTTGCTATTTCCTGCGATGACGTCTATATCTGTAAAATTCCATTTTTTGATTGCTGTTTTTTATTGATAGAGCGACTTGTAGATAAAGAGTGCCTCATTCTCTGTCTTAAGGCTCGTATACGAACTCCGCTACGCGATTTCGCGTGATAAAATCCCAATCGTAGACTACTCCCAATCCCGGTCCCTCTGGCACCGGGACACAGCCATCTTTCCCGATGTCTTCGGGTTGGTCGGAGTAACCGTCTAAATATACTGGTGGAACGGCATTGGGCATGCCGGGACCGATCAGTGCCATCTCATAAAAATGAGTGTTCCGGATAGCGGCGATGACGGCGCGATGGGCTGGACCGCAGGCATGCATTTGTATATCAAATCCTAATGCTTCGCAGAAGTGGGCGATTTTCATTGCGCCGGTAATGCCCATATCGTATTCTGGGTCCGCATGGATCATGTCACAACCGCCTTGTAGCAAGAAATTGGCTTTTTGTTCCAAGCCACGTATNTGCTCACTGACCAGTAAAGGTGTATCAAGTTTTTCGCGAAGACGGGCGTGGCTAACGGCNGAAACACTACCATCACGATAGGGGTCCTCATACCATAGAAAGTTAGCTTCATCGCAGGCGCGGCCCACATAGAGTGCATCTAAGTAAGAGCGCAGTTGGCTGGCGGGGTCAAGCATGAGCGCCATTTCATTTCCCACTCTTTCCCTAATGCCTAGTGCATTGGCGGCCTCCTTGCGGGCGTCGCCGTTGTGCCACCCGTGAATTTTAAAGCCGTGAAATCCGGCTTCTTTACATGTTTCTGCATAGTCAGCAAAGGCTTCAGGCGAATCTAAACCTCCACGTTCTGATTGGCCATGGTAGGTGCTGGCGTAGGTAGGCAGACGGGTGCGAAATGCGCCTANCATGCGCGCTACAGATANNNCGTATTTTTTNCCGGCTAAATCCCAGAGAGCGTTATCGAGAGCACCGTGGCCCATGTGATCGTAGGCGCGGACTTCGCGCTTTAAGTCATCGTAGATCAGTTCACGTTGTTCTGGGTCGCGGCCTAATAAATTAGGCGCTAGCATCTGCATCTGGCCCAGCGACGACGGCGTACCAACCCAGTGCGTTACGTATTCGCCTTGGGCGCCGTCTTCGCAGCGAATGCGGATAGCCTGGCGGGTCATAGGGAGTCGGGAACCTGGCAGGTAGATCATATTACCGACGCCTGAGGCAGCGTGGGCTCCCAATCCGAGATCTTGCACGGAGTATTCAAAGACGTGAATTTCGACGCGATCTATTAAACTCATTATTTTTAGGTTCCTCGCTATGTGATTTAATTAGTAAGAGGCGGAACGCAGAAAGTTCCCGAAAAAAAATACTCCTTGTAAGTTACTATATTACAAGGAGTAAAATGGCGGGACCGACGAGACTCGAACTCGCGACCTCCGGCGTGACAGGCCGGCGTTCTAACCAGCTGAACTACGATCCCATACTTTGAATTTGTAAGGCTGAAAACTAAACTTACCTATTTGACTTGTCAATAGGTTACTGGTTTTCGTGTTGCCATCTTAGGCCTTCTTTTTTGAGACGTTTAAGCGCTCCACGCATCAATTGACGTTTAAGTGGCTTAAGGTGGTCTATAAACAATATTCCATTTAAATGATCTATCTCATGTTGCAAAGCTCGTGCGTAGAAACCAGATCCCCCCGTTGAAAAGGGCATACCATTTTTATCGAAAGCATCGACTTTAACATATTCATAGCGTTTCACATCGCCGTAAAGGTCAGGAAAACTTAAACAGCCCTCTTCACCGGTCTGTTCTCCCTCACTAACTACAATACGAGGATTGATCAATGTTATAGGACCATGTTCAGNNTGTTGGCTTGAGACGTCTATGACACAAACACACTTACTGAANCCTATTTGNGGCGCAGCAAGACCAACGCCTTCGGCAACTCGCATAGAATCGAATAGGTCATCTATTAGTTTGGAAAGGCTCTCATCGAAAGTCGTGATAGCTTTGCATGGAGACCTAAGGACATCAGCTCCAAATTTAACTATTTCCTGACTCATTTAAGTAGTGGATCCATATCTAACGCGACGTATTGAAATTTTGTTGCTTCAAAATCGGAAATTAGTTGAGTTCGTACTTTATCCTCACTTAAGCGTTTGATATCAATTTCTGTGAGCCTCAGGTAGAGAAGTTGTTCGCGGTCTTCGTAACAAGCACTTGAGAAATTATTTTTTTGAAAAATCGATTGTATGTTTTTTTCTGCTGGCGGATTGTTTCCTTCAGAAATTCGTAAAAGGACTTCGTTCATGCTTCCTGANCGAAAGCCACGAAGATCAACGGTTGCATAGAGATAACCAATTTCNTCTAAAGCCTTTACCNTTTTNTGTCTGATAGAAGGCGAGGCAAGTAATTTAGATAAATCACTCGATGGGATTTCAATGCGGGCAAGGTCATTGTGATGTCGTGATCGAACCTGGACATAGCCAAGCTGGGTTTTTAAAAAAGCTTCGCTGCGGTCGATTAAGTTAAGCCCTTCTGCAGTTACTTNAATGCCGTAAGGAAATCGAGAGGAAAGGCAAGCCATTGCTGGTCGATCCCAAACAGATACGCCCCACCGTTTTGCAAGTATTCGCACTTCACTCTTAGTCATAGCTGCTTCTGCAAGTGGTGCCCGAACACCTGTCTCTTTTGCTGCTTTTGCTCCCGGACGAAAATCTCCCACATCATCAGCATTTTGCCCGTATAAAATGAAGTCTACGTCCATATCACGGGCCAATTTGGTCATTTGAGAGAATAATTCACTTTTACAATGATAACACCTGTCCGGCGAATTTTTAGTATAATCTGGGTTTTCTAACTCGTGAGTTTTGATGACTTTATGAGGTATATCAAATTCGGTGGTAATCTTTTTGGCACGTTCTAATTCGCCACTTGCGTAACTTTCCGAATCTGCAGTTACACAGATTGCATTTTTTCCAAGAACGCGGTGGGCTGCAACTGCCAACATAGCACTGTCAACCCCGCCTGAGTATCCTATTAGGACACGACCCATTGGCTTTAAGATTTTTTCTAAACGGAGCAATTTTTCGTCGATAATTTTTTTATTTTCTATTTTCAATTCTGTCGTCGAGTTTTTCATTAGAAAAATTCTTATTATCGGTTTTCTGGATAGGACGCACAAGGAGTGATTATTGCGTCAACCATACCATGGAGGATTTTTTTATCGGGTGGACAGACTACCGCCTGCACGCCAGACAGCTTTGCTTTACCGTCAATTATATAAAAATATGGTCTTATAAGAGTCCTACCCCGCATCGGTTTGACTTTATCCTCAAAGAAATCGTAATAATGCATCGTTTTTCGCATGGCTTTATGAAAAACCTGCAGTAGGTAAGGATTTTGTTTAAATTTATCAAGGCCATTTTGAAGGTTCTTATTCCACATTTCTTCAGACATGTCGTGCCCAACAGTGACTCCTTTGCTCTCGTATGCTAATTCACAAAAACCGGAGGGCTTAATTACCATTTCTCGGTTTTTTTTGCTGAGTCCCTTTAGTTGGTCCCAATTATTGATTTTGATATTATCGATTTCAAGATCAGACACACTTGCATGGGGAGGAATTGGTCGCGGATCTAAAATCCATGTTTTAGGAATTAGCGTGGATAATTGTTCAAAAGCAATTTTCCCTAATTCTTTTTTCCAGAATGAATTCAATTGTGGGTGGTGGAAAAATGCCAACCAAAGTTTTTCTTCCAAATAGGCTTTGGGTGGCGGTGTTAAACGAATGCTATTCTTTTTCGTAAAATAGGTGATCAATTCAGCTTTTTGTATGTTTTTGAGGTCAAATAATTCGAAAAAACGATAGATTGCATCAATTCGATGTTCAATGTTTTGATCCGTTAAAAAGAGGCCTTCGTCGTCGAAATGGATGTCGCTGGGATGGATACAGTAGGATTTACCGCGGTTTTGATTAAATTCATCGGATATCCACTGCATTTCGGTTCGATAGGATTCGGACTCGTCAGAAACAACAAAGGCGATAGTTGGGTCTTGGCTATTGATAGAGGTCGCTAAGGCGTTGTAAAATCCCTCAACCAAGCCATTACGTCCCCCAATTAATTCGTAACCTAAGTCAGAATAAAGATGAGAAATTTGAGCAGTGAATCCCATTCCACCAGGGATTGAATCCATTTCAATTAGCCGAAAACCATTTTCAGTTAGTATTAAATCAGGTCGCATTACCAATGGTAGTTGTGACTTTATTCGGTTCCATTGACCCATTTCAGTTATGTAGTTTGGTTTTCCTAAATCCAAATATTGTTTTATCCAACTAGGTTGGATACCTTTTGCACTTTGGTGGTAAAGTGTGTTTGCCGCAATGTAGAACTTTTGCAGGCTTTGGCCCAACTGTTCGAGTTCTTTCTGTTGATCTACATTTAACCAAAATGGTTCGGGAGAGATGCGCCATGGTAGATTACTTTCGGGATGGACGTTTTTACGATCTCCCTTAAACAAACCTCCCTTGGGAGTCATTTCGTTTAACTTTAAACATATCTGTCGGGGATTTGGTTCATCTTTCGACTGCAACATAATGCCTCTCAAAATGCGTTAACTGATTGTGGAACAGACATTAATTTACGAGTTGTCAGAATGAAGGTCAACGGAGAGTCTAATTACGTTTTACGTTCATTTCATATGGGAGAAACTTATGGAATTAGAAAGTCGGCGAGTAATTGTTACGGGAGCTGGTCAGGGTATTGGACGAGCGATCGCTGTCGCGATGGCCCGGTCAGGTGCTCGGCTGTACTTATGGGGCCTTAGAAAGAAAAATTTATTAGAAACACAAACTATCGTTAGTGCCGTCGGATCCGAAGTCGAAGTTGCTGTTGTAGATGTTTCGGATGCTTCCGAAGTTTCAAAGGCTTGGAAAGTCACAGTTGACAAATGGGAGGGAGTGGATGTTTTAGTGAATAATGCGGGGGTGCAGGGACCCATAGGTCGAATGCATGAAATTGATGCTGAAATTTGGTGGAATACTATAGAAAATAATCTCCGTGGTACTTTTCTCTGTTCACAAATTGTTCTACCAACAATGGTAGAGCAGAATTGGGGGAAAATTATTAATTTGTCCGGTGGGGGGGCAGTGACGCCGCGGCCATTTTTCACTGCTTATAGTGCTTCGAAGGCAGCAATTGTGCGTTTAACTGAAACTCTTGCTTTGGAAGTTAAAGAAAATAACATAGATGTGAATGCTATTGCTCCAGGTGCTGTGAATACCAAAATGTTGGAACAGCGATTGGATGCTGGACTGAGTATTGGACAAGCTGAATACGAGGCTGCTAAAGAGCTTGTTAAGAGTGGGGGTACAAACCCTGAAAAACCAGCGGCATTGGCT
>NZPK01000032.1 GCA_002693325.1 Gemmatimonadota bacterium
AAACACCTTTTGTATTCAGACAGAGAAGAAATTCTATTAGGTGATGTAGAAGGGGAAGATCAAAAAGGTATTATTTTGGGCGAATATTTGGCCAGGCGTTTGAAGGTTGGTCCAGGTTTTGAGGTCTTACTTTTTACCGTACGTAATATCGATGTGGAAAATACTGTTTTGGATGGTCTGGTTCCCAAAACCTGGCCGTTTCTCATAGTTGATCATTTTGAAAGTGGAATGTATCAATATGACGACAATTATGCATTCATTCATTTAAAAGATGCACAAAGGATTCTTGGCATAGGGGATGTTGTGACGGATATTCATATCAGAGTCAGAGATATATATACTGCTCCGGAAATAGGAGAAAGTCTCGCAGAAACGTTTAAATATCCTTATAGGATCAGTGATTGGACGCAACTTTTCCCCGAATTTTTTCGATGGATCGAATTAGAGAAATGGGCGATATTTATCGCCTTGAGTTTGATAGTCTTAGTAGCGGCTTTCAACATAATGTCGATTTTAGTTATGTCGGTTTTAATAAAAACCTCTGAGATCGGTATTTTGCGAACTATGGGTTGCAGTATTAGCGAAATATACCGGATATTTGTTTATCAAGGTCTAATTATTGGCGGAGCCGGCACGATATTAGGGTGTATTATTGGTACGGCGGTTTGTTATGCGCAGCAGCGTTTCGATGTTATTTCGATTCCGGGTGATGTTTATTTAATAAACTCATTGCCTGTGGACATGGCGGTTATTGATTTTTTATTGGTAGTCTGTGTGAGTATGACCATATGTTTATCAACCTCTATTTATCCTGCGCGAAAAGCGGCAAAGCTGATGCCAGTACGTGCCATTCGACATATTTTATAAAGGATATATGTTGAATACTAAAAGAAATATAGTGTTGCGAGCACGAGGTTTGCATAAAATTTTCGAGTCTGGTGGGCGCATGTTAGAAGTCCTTGATAATATTAATATGGATGTGTCCCGTGGTGAACTAGTTGCAATAATGGGAGCGTCTGGTGTCGGTAAAAGCACATTGTTGCACATTCTAGGGGCCTTGGATCAACCCACATCTGGAGAATTAAATATTATTGGTAAGAATGTATTTGAGATGTCATTAGACAAACAGGCTCGTTTTCGCAATAAACATATAGGTTTTGTCTTCCAACATCACCATTTACTACCAGAATTCACTGCTCTGGAAAATGTACTTTTCCCTGCTCGTATAGCAGGGAAATCAGACGAGTTGTATGGTCGAGGTAAAGAATTACTAGAAACGGTCGGATTACGTGAGCGAATGAGTCATAGGCCCGATCAATTATCAGGAGGTGAATGTCAGCGTGTTGCTGTTGTTAGAGCTATAATTATGAGTCCAGATGTAGTATTGGCAGATGAGCCATCTGGAAATTTAGATACGACCAATAGCGAATCGCTTCATAGCTTACTTCGAATTATGGCCGAAAAAGATCGACAGGCTTTTGTTATAATGACGCACGATATTAAACTTGCAGAACAAATGGACCGTTGCGGTTATTTGGAAGATGGATGTGTGCATTTTTAAATATTTATCTATAGGGATGGCTTTAGAAAATGAAGTGTGAAATTTGTCATAAGGGAGATGCTACAACAGCATACACTCATATAGTGGACGATGAGAAAAAGACGCTTCTTCTTTGCACGGATTGTTTGCCAAGCGAAATGAAGGTAACGTCAGAATTCGTGGTAAATTCAGATTTGACTAAATCTTCTTCATTAGATTCGAATTCTCATGATCCTCAGATTCCGAAATTGAAGAAAAAGGCTAAGGTAGATTTTTCTTCTGCTCCAATTATGGGAGGAGTTAACGAAGAATCGTGTTCGAAATGTGGTATGGCCTACAAGCAATTCAAGAAGGTAGGTCGATTGGGATGTTCCACCTGTTATACCACTTTTCAATCATATTTGGGTCCCTTAATTAAGAAGATACATGGGGCTGATAAACATTGTGGGAAAAGCTGGGATGATGTAAAACAGAGTGGTATGTCTTTTACAGAAATGTCCTTGAAGGAGTTGAATTTACAGTTGCAAAAAGCTGTAGACAGAGAAGCATTTGAAAAAGCTGCCGAGATACGGGATTTGATCCGTTTGAGGAGCGAAGAAGTGGAAAAGGGAGAAGGAAATGAAAGTCGGTGATTTGGCACCGAATCGTGCTCGTTGGTTGACGGGAGATTCAGATCTGAATGGCACGGTGATTAGTTGTCGGGCACGTTTAGCGAGAAATGTTGGTTTCGCTCCATTTTCTCCAATGGTTACTGCGGATGATCAGGATCGTGTGATCGAAGAAGTTTTAAAGGCAGCTCAATCTGGTCGATATATGTGTGATGCAACTTTTTTTAAAATGAATGCTCTTCAAGAAGAAGAACGTCAATTGTTAGTGGAACGTCATTTAATTAGTCCGGCTTTAGCTGAAAGTACGGGACAAAGAGGTTTGTTATTTAATTCTGATGAGTCTTTGAGTATTATGATCAACGAAGAAGATCATATGCGTCTTCAAGCGATATTACCTGGACTGCAGGCTGATGAAGCTTGGGCTTCTGTTAATGCTTTGGATGGCGATGTGGGAACTTCTCTTGAATATGCATATTCTGATAAATGGGGGTTTTTGACGGCCTGCCCAACCAATTTAGGCACAGGGCTGCGTGTTTCGGTGCTCGTTCATCTACCGGGATTAGTATTAACTGACGATATGGACCGAGTAAAACATGGGTTAACGAAAATGTCTTTCGCTGTTCGCGGTTTTTATGGCGAAGGAAGTCATCCATTGGGTAATTTATTTCAAATTTCTAATCAGGCGACTTTAGGTGTAAAGGAACAGGATATCATTAATAGACTCTGTTCTATAACGCGCCAAATCATAGAATATGAGGAGTACGCCCAGCAGTCGCTCTACAAAGAGGCAAAAGCGCAGGTCGAAGATAAAGTTTGGCGGGCATTTGGATTATTGTCGAATGCTCGGGTATTGAGTAGTAAAGATTTAATGGCCCTTGTATCAGCATATCGTTTGGGCTTAAGTTTGGGGATTGTTGACCATGTCGATACGGGGTTCGTTAATCGGTTGATGATAGAAACGCAACCATCGCATTTACAGGCTTTTTATGGAGAAGAACTCGAACCTAACGAACGTGACGTTTTTCGCGCTGAACTGGTAAGAAAATACTTTAAAAAGACAGCGGAATAATGCTATTGGTAGATCTTGACAATTCTAAGCCATTTTGATACGTTCAAAAGGTGCAGATGGAAGATGTTTCTTGCATAAGCTATTGATATACATATATTTATATCTATTAAAAAGTCGTTTCTTTTATTAAGTATGTCGTCGAGGATATCAAATGAATAACATGTTCACGGATGGTGTTAAGCGAGTTATGCAACTTGCTCGGGAAGAATCAGCACGACTTGGGCATAACTATATCGGCACCGAGCACTTGCTACTTGGTATGATTAAAGATGGGAAGGGTAAGGCCATAACGGTTCTGACGAATCTCGGATTGAGTCTAGAGACAGTCCGGCAATCCGTCGAGGATTATGTAGCTACGGCTGGTGGGACCATGACCATAGGTGAAGTTCCCTTTACGCCTCGTGCAAAGCAGATTTTAGAGGTTGCTGCTAATGAGGCAAAAGATATGAAGACGCAGTTTGTAGATGTCGAACATCTGTTACTTGCTCTACTCAAAGATAAAGAGGGAGTAGCGGCTCAAATTTTGGCTGCATTTGGAGTCGATTATAAAACTGCAATGGAAGAGACTGTGGCTGTTTTGGAAGGTAAAACTACCGGCCGCAAAGAAAAAGGGAAAAAAAGTAAGACCCCTTTTCTGGATCATTTTGGTCGTGACCTCACGCAATTGGCTCGGGAGGGAAAATTAGATCCAGTTATTGTTCGACAACAAGAGATCGAACGATTGACCCAGGTGCTGAGTCGTCGAAAGAAAAATAACCCAATATTAATCGGTGATCCTGGCGTTGGTAAGACGGCAATCGTTGAAGGTCTGGCTCAAAGTATAATTGAGAAACGGGTTCCTCAAATATTGCTTGATAAAAGACTAGTCACGCTCGATATGGGAGGGGTGGTTGCCGGTACAAAATATCGAGGTCAGTTTGAAGAGAGAATTAAAGCAGTAATGAATGAACTGCAGCAAAATGAGGAAGTGATCATCTTTATCGACGAAATGCATACGATTGTGGGTGCTGGTAGCGCTGAGGGTACTCTTGATGCGTCTAATATGTTCAAACCTGCGTTAGCAAGAGGTGAATTACAATGTATCGGTGCAACAACTTTGGATGAGTATCGTAAGCATATTGAAAAGGACGGGGCATTAGAGCGAAGATTTCAAAACATAATGGTTGATCCGCCTTCAGCAGAAGACACGATTGAGATATTGAAGGGGCTACGTTCGAGTTACGAAAGCCATCACCACGTTGAATTTTCCGATGAGGTAGTAGCCTACACGGTTCGACAGTCTGATAGATATATCAGCGACAGATATCTTCCGGATAAGGCTATTGATGTTCTCGACGAAACAGGCTCGAGAGTCCATTTATCTCGTCTCAGCCCGCCAGAGCGAATTACCAAACTCGAAGCAGAAATTCAAGAAATAAACCGTTTGAAAAATGAGGCTGCTGAACGTCAGGATTTCGAAGAGGCAGTGGTTCTTAGAGACAAAGCTCTGCAGTTAAGAGAAGATCTTCAAAAAAAGAGACAGGAATGGGAAGAGCGCGTAAGAGATGAGGTGGTAAGCGTAACTGAGGACGATATTGCTGGCGTCATCTCGAGCATGACGGGTATTCCGATTACCAGACTAGCTAAAAGTGAGAGCGATAGACTGCTGGCGATGGAATCCAAACTTAAGGAAAGAATTGTAGGACAAGAGCAGGCAATAGCTGCGGTTTCGAGGGCTATTCGGAGGACGCGTGCTGGTTTGCAGGATCCGCGGCAACCGATAGGTTCGTTTATATTCCTGGGTCCTACTGGCGTTGGAAAGACGGAATTAGCCAAGAGATTAGCAGAGTTTTTGTTTGATGACGAGGATGCTTTAATTTCTGTAGATATGTCTGAATATATGGAAAAGTTTGCAGTATCCAGACTTATCGGAGCGCCTCCGGGGTATGTCGGCTTCGATGAGGGTGGGCAGCTCACTGAAAAGGTTCGTCGCAGGCCATATTCTGTAATTTTACTGGACGAGATCGAAAAGGCTCATCCGGATGTCTTCAATATTTTGCTACAAATTCTTGATGAAGGTCGGTTGACGGACAGCAATGGTCGTAAGGTCGATTTTAGTAATACTGTGTTGATAATGACATCCAATATAGGGAGTCGAGATGTTGGTACAGGTGGAGTTTTGGGCTTCCAAAAGTCAGACACTGAGACACTTCATGGTCTGATGGAGGGAAAAATTAATGATGCTTTGAAAAAGACGTTTAATCCAGAATTTATCAATAGAGTCGATGAAAGTCTGATTTTTCATGCTCTAACAGAGGAACACATCAATCAAATCATCGACATAGCGCTGGATCAATTTAAGAATCGTCTCACGGAACAAGACATATCGTTGAGAGTAACTCCAGGAGCAAAAAGTTTGATGGTAGAAAAGGGCTTTGATTTAGCTTTTGGCGCCCGCTATCTCAAGCGTACTATGCAGAAGATGTTGGAAGATCCTCTTGCAGAAGATATATTAAATGGAAAATTTGGTGAAGGTAGTCGGATTCGCGTGACGAAGAAGGGAGAGCAATTGGTTTTTGACGAAGAGCGTGGTAGTTCAGAAAAAAAAGTTGAAGAAAAAAAGGAAACCACTAATTAAAGTGATTTGATCGAAATAACCGAGATTATTGGAGCCGCTCTGGTTTTGCCACAGAGTGGCTCTCTTTATTTTGAAAGGTGATTGGAGTCCAAATGAGGGGTCAATTTCAAATCCTTTTGTTTGCTATACTGTTAATAGTACCAAGGTTTTGTTTCGGACAGGAAATAATTGATGTTGAAGTGAGAGGTGAATTACGTAAGGTTGCCGAATCATTGATTTTAACGGCAATAGGGTTAGAGCCTGGCGTGGAATTATCTCAAGAAAATGTACAGCAAGCGGTGCGAGATTTGCAACGTCTTAATGTGTTTGCTGATATCCAAATCTGGGGAGAGCCTATTAAGGGTGGTATGAAGCTGATTGTGGTTGTTTCTGAGTATCCGTCTCTCCAGGGGATTCGTTTTAAGGGTAACGAAGAGTTGAAAGAGAAGGATATGAAGGAGACTCTTGGATTAGTTGTTGGCCAGGTTATTGCTCAAAAAGACGTTGTTCGTGGACAGCAAAAGATCTTGGAGTTATATAAGGAAAAAGGCTACTTGAGAGCTCAGGTTGTTGGCCAAACCTTTGCAGGTGAAGAGACAGGAGAGGTGTTTTTACAATACGATATAGAGGAAGGAGATAAGGTTAGAATTAGGGGCATACGTTTGTTGCAGCAGACCGCCTCCGGGGTTTTAATAGACAGTGACGCATTGCCGCATCGAAATCCTAGAAACCCAACCGACTGGCCTCATCTTGGACCTATGCCTCAGGAACTTCGTCGGTTGATGGAGACTAAAACTAAGATGTTGTGGAGGAAGGGTGAATTTAATGGGGACAGTTATGAAGAAGATAAGCAGAAAATTCTAAGTTATTATCGCAGTCTTGGATTTCAACAGGTTGGAATAGTTCGGGACAGTGTCTATTACGATTCTACGCGCCAGGATCTGTATATTGAAATTGCAATTGATGAGGGGCTTAGATACCATCTGGGTGATGTGTCCTTTTCTGGAAATACAGTAATTGCTGAGGAAATCCTTGATAGTAAAATAGTGATAGATAAGGGCGAAGTTTATGGCCTGTCAGGTCCAGAGCTAGCTGAAGTGATCCGTTTTGCGTATTATGAAAAGGGCTATTTAGATACTCGTGTCGCACCAGCTGAAACGGTTCGTCAAGATACGATTGATGTATCGTTTCAAGTTTTTGAGGGGCAACCCTGGACTGTTCGTCGGGTAGAAGTTGTTGGTAATACAAAAACGCATGAAAAAGTTATTCGCCGAGAAATTGAATTACGGCCAGGAGAAATTTATCAACAGGATCTGGTTCAGGAGAGTCAGCGTCGGATATATATGCTAAACTATTTTAAAGACGTTCAGATCCAGCCAGAATATAGCCCCGTTGAGGGAGAGAGATTGGTTGATTTAACTTTTAATGTCGAGGAACAACCTACCGGTCAAGCTTCAATGGGGGCGGGTTATAGTGACCGTGATAAGCTGGTCGGTCAGATAGGCCTACGTGTACCTAATTTTCGTGGAAAAGGTCAGAACGTAGATTTTAGTTGGGAATTTGGGACTCGTCGTGAGCAGTTTTTACTTGGTTTTACAGAACCATGGTTGTTCGACACTCCCACGAGTCTGTCAATAAGGGTGTACACTCTTAATAATGATTATTACGATTACTACGATTTTAGACGCAATTCAATAAGTGCCAGAGTGGGTCGTCGTTTAAAAAAACCAGCTTACTCTAGTATTTCTTTTGGTTACCGATTGGAGAGTGAGAAGTATAAAAACTTTGGTGAAAACTTTGATCCTAGTTTGAGGGAGACTAATAGTATTTACCGAGGGCGTTATGATCCGATGACTACAAGTAGTTTTGAATTGGTTTTTTCTAGAGACACTAGAGATCAAGCCGATTTTCCAACCAGAGGCACACAGATATCATACCGACCGGAATTGGCTACCTCTCTAGTTGCTGGAGACGTTGATTTTCACAAGCATGAAATTATTGGAAACTATTACCGGCCGAGTTGGTGGAAATTTGTTTTGAGTGTTGAATCAAAAATTTCGGTCGTGGATGGTTTCTCTGCATATGATGATCAGAGTTTATCGGTTTGGGAACGTTTTTCTCCGGGAGGCGTCGATATGTGGGATGGCCAGGTTCGCGGATATCCCGATCGTTCGCTCGGTCCGAGGGTTTCTGGTGTGCCTTTGGGAGGTCGCTCTATGATGATTTTAAATCTCGAATATCGATTCCCCGTTGCGGAAAAGCAGGTTTATGGTATNCTTTTTGCCGACGCGGGNAATGCTTGGGAAAATATACCTGATTTAGATCCGCTAGATCTNCGCAAATCTTTAGGTTTTGGTTTTCGTGTGATGACACCTATGCTTGGGTTGATAGGTTTTGATTTTGGTTATGGGTTCGACCGTAAAAAAGTCGATGGATTGAATGCTGGCTGGAGTACTCATTTTCAGTTTGGACCACAGTTCTTTTAATTGAAATATAGTAGTTTTTNGCACTAACTTTTTTCCGATACAGTAATAAAGGACACAAGGAGGGGATTGTATGAAAAAATATAGGTTGGGTTTGTTTATTGTAGGATTGGCATTGATGCCCTGTATGACAGAAGCTGAGCTAAAGATTGGTTACATCGACTCACAAGCTCTAATGCAGCAGTTGCCGGAATTTAAAGAGGCAGAGCAAAGCTTATTGCAATTAAAGCAGGATTATGAAAACCAAGCTCAAGACCGTGATATTAAATTGAGAAAGATGCAAGAAGATTTTAAGAGGCAAGAGTTGTTGTTAAGTGAGGCGCGTAAAGCTGAAATGCAGGCAGAATTTGAAGAAAAAGTTCAGCAGTTACAATTATTTACACAGGAAAAATTGGGGCCTGAGGGGGAGCTCATGCGCAAAAACATTGAGTTGATGGAACCGATTTTTAAAAAGGTTAATGAGGCAATTGAATTATTAGCAGAGGAATCGGGCTACGATTTTGTGCTTGATTCGGCTGCCCAGAGTGCTGGCTTGGTTTATGCGAATGAAAAGTACGACCTCACCGAGACTTTGATTGAAGCAATGCAGAAACAAAAAGAGGAGGAAGGAAAATAAACTTGAATTCGGATACTCATAGTGTAATTGAACTGTCTGAAATACAGGAGGTGTTACCGCATCGGTATCCATTTTTATTGATTGACCGAATTGTTGAAGTGGTTTCCGGACAGCGAATTGTTGCTNTAAAAAATGTTACGGCTAATGAACCTTTTTTTCAGGGGCACTTCCCTGGTTTCCCTGTTATGCCAGGAGTGCTAATTNTAGAAGCTTTAGCCCAAGCTGGTTGTGTGCTGGCTTTAAAGGACCTAAAAGATCGAGCAAATAAGNTTCCCTTTTTTGCAGGTATTGATTCCTGTAGATTTCGAAAACCTGTTGTTCCGGGAGACCAACTGCGTCTCGAATTGTCTGTCTTGCGTCAAAGAGGGNTCTCAACCAAGATGGATGGTAAGGCTTATGTCGGAANTNACTTAGTAGCAGAAGCTGAAATTCTGGCTGTTTTGGGAGACCGTGACAACGGATAATNCTCTGTGTTCGCGATTTAAAAANCATNGCGCTTAAGGCTTTTGTTAGGTAACCATTATGCAGGTAGCCTAACAAAAGCCNTAAGCGCNANGCAATTACTGAAGGATAAGTNCTCTATTTTATCAGCNTCATTTTGNGTGTTTTAGTGAAATTGGGCGTTTGTAGGCGGTAATAATATGCGCCGCTTGACAATTGTTTTCCATTGTTATTTAATCCATCCCAGGTTAGGCTATAGAAGCCTGCTGCATGATTATGGTTGTTCATCAATGACCTTACTTCTTGACCCAAGATATTGAAAATTGAGAGTNTAACGGCAGTTGCTTTGGGCAACGAATATTTTATAGTCGTGCTTGGATTAAAAGGGTTTGGAAAGTTTCGGTGAAGAAAATATTCTGANGGAATTAATTTTGTCGATTCTAAACGAGAAACGCTACGAACTCCTAATTGTGGAGATGATGTGTAAGTTCTTCGCAGGGCAATTATTGCCTCGTTCGGGTTACCCAAGAGTGTAAAATGGAGTTGGGCGATGTATCCGTGACCTTTAATAGTATTCTTGTTTAATCTTCCGTTTCCTATGGCTACTTGGCCAGGTTTTTCCCACATTACAGCAAAAAGTGGAGCTTCATTGCCATCGCTAGTTAGTAGGTTCTTGGAACCTGGTTTCGCATAATCGAAATGTAATATACGGGGATCATACTCTATGACTGATCCGAAGGCTGCAAGCTCTTCTACATTACCTGCCCAAAGCTGAACATAAATACTTTTTTCGTTCGTTGCAGACGGGGCGACGGTTTTAAGTCTAAAAGTAGACACTTCATCTTTTACGGGTGAATCGGCCCATCTCTTTCCGGTAATTGATTGGCCGAAGTTGTCTACAAAAATGAAAAAGTCATCGAATCCGATATTGCCTCCGCTTTCGTTTAGGTCGTAGATAGCGGCCTCGCCAGAGGCTGGGAGTCCAAAAAAATCGACGAAGACGAAGAAGTCATTAAAATCAACGCTACCATCNTCGGTAAAATCTCCTAATAAAAGNGGTGNGTCTTTTGCAATATATTCTGCGGTATCAGAAAAGGGACCATTCAAGTCGCCTTCAATTGCTCGAACGCGCCAATAGTACGTGGCCGATTCTTCTAAGTCTCGGTCAATTGTCCAGCCGGTCTGTCCGGTGCCAATTTCTTCGGCACCCTCTGTTATATTCGAAACGGTGGCTGTTACATCTGAAAAGTCTGGAGAGGTCGATACTTGTAGGTTGTATGTTAACGTACCGTTTGCATCGAAGGGAGTTGCATTTGTAAAGTAAAAAGTTGGCGCAATATAACTCCCAGTAGTACCTAATTCGATAGGCGTGGATGGTACGGCTGATATGTTTGTNGTANTTGTAAGAATTGTGGATGGGAAACTCTCATTCGGGGGCACTTGATTGTCAATTGCAGTCACGTAATACTGGTAACTTACGTTTTCGCTAACATTGAAATCCGTGTATAATGTTGACTGTGAACCTGAAAGTACATTGACGTAANCAGNCNCNTCGGCACTGCGATAAATATTAAATCCGTTTAAATCTAAGTCGTTTGGTGGGTTCCAAGTAAGCAAGATTTGCGTTGCTCCTGCCGTAAGTGATAAGTCAGTCGGCTCTGCTGGGGCGGTAACATCAGCTCCCTGTTCCGTGGTGAAATTGTAAATATCGCTTTCAGTTGAAGGGTTGTTTGCACGGTCGGTAGAACCAACGAGATAAAAATATTTTGTGTTGGGGGTTAGACCGGTAAGAGTGACACTGTGTTCAGTGACGTCTTCGGTGTCTCCAATGTTATATTCTAGTAGCAGAGAATCAACTCCAAATTTTACGAAGCTATCGGATACTTCATCTGTTTCCCATGCCAAAGTTGCGGANGAATCTGCGACNAGTGATTGGAGAGATGNGATTATGGGGCTGTCCAAGTCGGGTTGATCGTCGGTACTGAATGTNAAGGTGTCANTNTTAGCCGGTCCATTGTTGCTTAAGTCGTAAGTAGAAACGGTATAAAAATACGTTTTTCCTGGCTCTAGGTTTGTTAGAGTTGCCTCGTGATTCTTTGCAGTTGAAGAAAGACTTCGTATCGTACCCAAATCAGTCGTTGTCCCGAATTCAATTTCGCCGGTTGCTTCTTCGTCGGTTTCCCAAGAAATGGTTGCGCTTGCGTCGTTTTTATAAATGACCTGCGGAGANGTTGTGAATTCAGGCGCTGTGATGTCTATCTCAGGGTTTGTTGTAAACGACGCTATACTACTCTCTGTTGCNCCATTTCCCGCTGCGTCAGTTGAACCTACCATATATTGGTAGGTCACGCCTGATTCCAAATCACTTAAAATGATTTTGTGTCTTGTCTCAGCATCACCCGATAGCTCGCTATCATCAAGAGCACCGAAACCAAAAGCTACGTCGCTGTTAGCGGGTTCGTCGGTGATCCATTCTACTACCGCTGAGTTGTCCGTAGTAGAAGTTACTGTCGGACCTGAAAGAATAACAGGGAACTGGGTGTCAATTGTTGATTCGGTGGTGAATGCCCCAGATCCCCCTGGGGGTTGGAGAACCTTCACGGCTTTAGCTACGTTGTTGGATTCAAGAGAATTGTTCGGATCGAATATTAATGTGCGACTGTTGGCTCCCTCAATTTCAATGCGGTAGCCGTAACTTGTCGAAAGATCTAACGATGGGATAGTCAGCACATGGCGTCTTGTAAAACGGCGTCCTCCGTTGGGCGTGAGACTTGGTATCTCGACCTCATCAGTAGTGCCCAGCATCCCAATGCCTGAATTCGATGAATTCCCCACTGCACCAACAAAAACACTGGCTTTTGTTGGCACATCAGAGGAAAAACGAATTATAGCAATGTTGCCCCTAACGTCTACCTGGGGGCCTTCAGTTATTACAGGGTTTGAAGTGTCACTGGCGGCTGAGGTTCGGAGGAAAAAATCGCGGCTCCATGGTTTGTTGCCCCGCGGATCTGTAGTTAAAGTGTCGTCGCTATTGTAGGCTTGTATTCGAAATCGATAGCGATTTCCCGCTTCGAGATCTGCCAAAGTTAAGTCGTGTTCTGTTAATAATTCTTCAGTAATTGTAGAATCAGTATAATTTATTGGTGCCGTCCGAAGGGAACCTGTTCCTTCGACGGTTCCATATTCCAATTTAAGAGCTGCGGGTTGACTAAGGCGAACACGAAGCCTTGCATTATCTGATCCAACAATAGGCGAAGGAGGCCCTATGAAACGAAGTTTTTTGCCAGCCCTTTGGGTTTTGAAAGAGCCGGTCTGGGTTTTTAAAACATCTTTTTCTACTAATCCCGCGTTTAAAAGGGTTTCTGCACCAATTAGACGAGATGCAATAGTAAACTCGTACTTGGTTCCAGGCGCTAGGTCAGAAAGCTCAACTTTGTGTATTTTTGTTCCTTCCTCATCTTGTATAGTTTCGATTGGTGATTCTTCCCCCCCGGAGTTAAAGATATATCGTGTATCGGCTGGTCTGTTAGTGAACCAACGTATTACGGCTGATTTTGGCGTGGTGTTGACGCTAAACCGTTCAAGAAATAGCGGTCGTTTATCCACAGCTGTCCGGGTTTTGAAGCTTCCTGTGACTTTTTGACTTTTCGCTCCTCTTATGCTGAAAGATTGAGCCTCAAATTTGTATTTGGTATTGGATCTGATATTTTTAATTTGAACGACGTGCCTTTTATCGCCAAGAAATGTGTCTATCTTGCGCAAATCATCTATAAACCCGCTCCGAATCTCAATGTCTTCAAAATCTGGAGTCGATTGCAAGGCTTTGATGATACGACTGTCGTCCTTTTCAAATCGTGGAATTATTTTGAGACGGCTTAGAATTTCAGTAGCTCTTCTTAAGAGTGGTTGTTGTTGTAAGGTTTTCGCAAGTGGGTTTGTAAAAACTTGCGAAGAATCTTCCCCGACGGCTTTGATATATACGGTATCTACAAGGCCTGGTTCTTTCGTGCGCCAGGTGATGTTCGCACTTTTGTCGCCTCTGACAACCTCAAGATCGAATATTTGATTTGAGAATACGGGTTTAAGGCGCAGTCCGAAGCGGCCTACCGGATAGGTTAGATAATCTCTGTCATTGGCAGAAACTTGAACTTGTATTTCAGTGATTGAAATAAAGGTTTCTATAGTTAGTTCTTTTATCAATTCGAAAGATATTGTTCCAAATAAACCGCTTCCTTTTGCTGGTGTACCGCCTAATTGGGTCCCCCCCCCTTTGACGGAGTTAAATCCATCAGCTCCAGTTTTTGGTGTGTCGGGCAACGCGAGCAGCCCAGGGATAAAACCTTTCGGCGTAAATCCCGCGAATTTGACAATTGAGGGGTCGTAATGGGCTGTTACAAGGCCACCCTTCGCGCTTGTAATTTTTTCAAAGAAAATGGGTATTTCTATTATTTGACCCACGGATGGTCCACGAATGATATTTGGTCCTTCAATTTTTCCTGTAAAACCTTTGTTTGTTTCAGCCCCAAGCTCGATTGTTGTTAGGAAAATGATAAGAATCAATTGAGACTGTACAAGTTTGGTCATGGTTTTACCCCATTGCTTAAAAAAACTGGTGGACGAAGCGGTTAAATTAACTTTTCTACCACTCGGATACAATAGTTTATCGATAATATTATGGTGATTAAGGTTTTCCATCAGAGGTGATTTAACTAAATTTTACAATACAGGTTCAGGTAAAATTTTTAGGGAGATTTTTTTTGCATCCGAAACATTTTATTGAGGCTCAGCAATTTGATGTTGATTTGTTAAATTCCATTTTTAAGACTGCACGAGAAATGGAACAGGTTGTGCAACATTATGGTTCGAATATTCTTGGTCGACGCGTAATGGCAACGCTTTTTTACGAACCCAGTACACGGACTAGGCTTTCCTTTGAATCCGCCATGATTCGTTTGGGTGGGTCTGTTGTGACAACGGAGAATGCTCAAGAATTTTCATCTGCATCCAAGGGAGAGACACTAGAGGATACGGTTCGAGTGGTAGCTGGTTATTCTGACGTAATTGTATTGCGGCATTATGAAAGTGGAGCAAGTCAGCGCGCAGCGGATGTTTCCGAAGTTCCGATTATAAATGCAGGTGATGGAGCAGGCCAACATCCCACCCAGTCCCTTTTGGATATGTACACTATTAATAGAGAAATAGGTAGACTAGAATCCATATCAATAGCTTTAGTAGGTGATTTATCTCACGGACGTACTGTAAGGTCTCTGTGTTACCTATTAGCCAAATATCCTAACCCGAAAATTTATTTTGTTGCACCCGAGAGTGTTCGGATGAAGAGTGATATAAAGGAGTATCTGACAAGAAATGAAATAGAATTCAGCGAAGTTGATGATTTGCATCAGATTGCTGGTGAAGTAGATGTGCTTTATCAAACTCGAATTCAAAAAGAGAGGTTTGGTGAAGACCTTGAACAGTATGAAAAAGCTCGAGGAAAGTATATTGTAGATGAATCGGTGCTGAAGTGTATGCGTGATGAAGCAATTGTTATGCATCCGTTGCCGCGCGTAGATGAGATAGATCCTTTAATTGATTCTGACCCTCGGGCAGCATATTTTAGGCAGGCACACAATGGCTTATATGTAAGGATGGCGTTACTGAAAATGTTGTTGGCCGATTGAAATACTTGACTCTGGACTAAGTGGGAAATATATTTTCATTTCAAAACGGTAAAAATTTTATTTTTTTCAAAGAGGTTATAAATGGGTTCCAGTAAGGGTAGGATCCGGGAAAAGGAACTTCGACAACGACGCAAGCGGCGTAAGGAGGAGTTAAAGCGGCGGGTTCGTGAAGCTAAACTGGCACCTCGGAAGCGTTCGCGGTAGTGGATTTGTTACGCAATTAATTCTTAGTTGAAAAAACAAGTAAAGAAAAGAGCCGACGTTTGAGTCTTCGGCTCTTTTTTTAATTTATGTTGATTGTTGACCCTAATTCTGGGTTTCATTGTTTTATTTTGAAAAAGTTTTTGTTGACCATGATAGGATTTTTTTGATTTTGAAAATATTTTAGCTCAGGGGGAAGAAAACAAGAAATGAAATTAACGAGGTAATTCAACAAAGAGGTGAATTTTTTATGCCAATCAATGAAAAAAACCTAGATGTCCGCTTTAGCGCTTTAGCAGAAGACTTGAATGAGCAGGGTGTAGATGTCGATCAAGTGATGGAACGGCTTATGGAACAAGAGATAGAAACNCCTTCCTGGGGGTATGGGAATTCGGGGACACGCTTTGGGGTTTTTAAGCAGCCGGGGGCAGCGCGAGATGTTCACGAACGCCTATCTGATGCCGCTGAAGTGCACAAGCTAACGGGATCCTGTCCAGCGGTTGCGTTACATATTCCTTGGGATAAAGTCGCCGATTATGATGCCTTGAAGGAGGAAGCCTCGGATCTAGGAGTACGTATTGGTGCTATAAACCCCAACGTATTTCAAGATGATGATTATAAATTAGGGAGCTTTGGTCACCGAGATGCTGCTGTGAGACAAAAAGCTTTGGAGCATATGTTAGAGTGCATAGATATAATGGGAAAAACTGGATCAAAAGTTCTTAGTTTATGGTTTGCTGACGGCACAAATTATCCAGGCCAAGACGATTTAATTCGTCGGAAGCATTGTTTCCAAGAAGGACTTAGAGCCACGCATGAAGCTTTGCCCGACGATTGTAGGATGTTGATTGAGTATAAATTTTTTGAGCCGGCTTTTTATCATACGGATGTACCAGACTGGGGATTAGCTTTAGTTTTTGCCAATAAAACAGGCCCTAAAGCAGAGGTGTTGGTGGATCTGGGGCATCACCCACTTTGCACCAACATAGAACACATCGTGGCTTTACTGATAGATGAGAATAAATTAGGAGGGTTTCACTTTAACAACCGGAAATACGCAGATGACGATTTGACCACGGGGTCGGTAAATCTTTACGAGGTTTTTCTTATTTATCACGAAATTTTAAATGCTGAGCGCGCAGGACGTCGAACAAATATTGCTTATATGATCGACCAAAGTCATATCATAAAGCCAAAGGTGGAAGCTATGATTCAGTCCATTCTAAATATTCAAACCGTTTTAGCCCGTGCCCTTCTTGTTGACAGAGAGGCATTGGAGAATGCGCAAATGAATGCGGATACTGTCGGGTGTGAGGAAATATTACGTGCGGCGTATGAGACTGACGTACGACCACTGTTGGCTAAGGTGCGCCTACAGAAAGGGGCTGCGATCGACCCGATTTTCTCCTATAGAAATAGTGGATATTTCGATAGAATATCTATTGACCGCAAAGGGGAATTGGCCGGAGCGTCCAGTTGGGGTTGATGTTATTTTGAAACAGACTTGGTGTCTTTCTTATTTTTTTTGGGGTATTTGGTCTGTTGTATTTGCTCAAGAACCTAATATATCCGCTTTGCAGGTGATGTTAAAAGATCGAGATCCTGAAATTCGAGTAAAAGCGGCTGAGGGGTTGGGGCGCGTTGGAGGTAATCAGGCTATAACTGCTTTGAGTTCTATCTTGACCGGTGATAAAGTAGGGGCAGTTCAAATAGCAGCTGCAGAGGCATTGGGTTTTATTGGTGGCAGTATGGCTATGTCCGCATTGTCTCAAGGTTTCAATGCTAAAAGTTCTATGGTGAGGAAGCGTATTGTCGAATCACTGAAGGATGCTGGTACTGTTCGAAGTATCCCGTATCTTCAAACTGCATTTGCAGATAAAGATGAAGGCGTACGCTTACACGCTACTCTTATGCTGAAAATAATAGGACACCGCAATGGTGTTCCCTTATTAGGTAAATTCGCCATTAGTGATAAGAGTAGCTCTGTTAGGGCTGCAGCTGCTTCGTATATGGGGCGAGTTGGTGTCAAGGATTCAAGGGCTGTTGGTATTCTCGCAAAGGTCATAGAATCTGAATCGGATCCAACCGTAAGAATGCGTGCGGTTGAATCCTTGGGGTTTTTGCAGTTGCCAGATGCTATCACGGTGGTTGAGGTGGCGCTTAAAGACAAAGATTTGGGAGTTAGAATCCGTGCCACTGAAGTGTTGGGCTTTATGCTTTCAAAAGATTTTGAGTGACTTTGGTTATCCTCTTAGTTTATTCGTCCATATGGACTCCCGTGACTAGGAAAATTAGTAATTAATGATGTATTTTTAATTTTTAAGGCTTGACAGAATTTAACATCACATTTATAATTTACTCTTGCGCCAGATGTCTGGCGCTACGCTCTTTGAAAATCAAATAACGTGCATGGGGTCCAATAGGACCAAACAGAGCTTGGATTAAAAATAAAAAAGTTCAAACTTTCACACGGAGAGTTTGATCCTGGCTCAGAACTAACGCTTGTGGTGTGTCTTAGTCATGCGAGTCGAACGAGAAAGTTTTCTTCGGAAAATGAGTAAAGTGGCGAACGGGTGAGTAACACGTGGGTAATCTGCCCTTAGGTTGGGAACAACACTTCTAACGAGGTGCTAATACCGAATAATAAACTGGAACATAAGTTCCAATTTTAAAGGTGGCCTCTACTTGTAAGCTGCCGCCTGAGGATGAGCCCGCGCCGTATTAGCTTGTTGGTGGGGTAATGGCCTACCAAAGCAACGATGCGTAGCCGGCCTGAGAGGGTGAACGGCCACACTGGAACTGAGACAAGGTCCAGTCTTCTACGGAAGCCAGCAGTCTAGAAATTTGCACAATCGTCGAAAGACGGATGCAGCGACACCACGTGGAGGATGACGCCCTTCGGGGTGTAAACTCCTGTCAGTTGGGACGAAGGCGCAGGTGTTAATACCACCTGTTGCTTGACGGTACCATCAGAGGAAGCTCCGGCAAACTACGTGCCAGCAGCCGCGGTAATACGTAGGGAGCGAGCGTTGTTCGGATTTACTGGGCGTAAAGAGCACGTAGGCGGGCATGCAAGTCGGTTGTGAAATCCTCTGGCTCAACCAGAGAACTGCAATCGAAACTGCATGCCTTGAGTCCAGCAGAGGAAATCGGAATCTTAGGTGTAGCGGTGAAATGCGTAGATATCTAAGAGAACACCAGTGGCGAAGGCGGATTTCTGGGCTGGCACTGACGCTGAGGTGCGAAAGCTGAGGGAGCGAACAGGATTAGATACCCTGGTAGTCTCAGCCGTAAACGATGGGTACTAGGTGTTGGGGGACATTGACCCCCTCAGTGCCGTAGCTAACGCATTAAGTACCCCGCCTGGGGAGTACGACCGCAAGGTTGAAACTCAAAGGAATTGACGGGGACCCGCACAAGCAGTGGAGCATGTTGCTTAATTCGATGCAACGCGAAGAACCTTACCAGGGCTTGACATCTGGGGAACTCCCTAGAAATAGGGAGGTGCCTTCGGGAGCCCCAAGACAGGTGCTGCATGGCTGTCGTCAGCTCGTGTCGTGAGATGTTGGGTTAAGTCCCGCAACGAGCGCAACCCCTGTCCTTAGTTGCCATCAGGTAATGCTGGGAACTCTAAGGAGACAGCCTGTGATAAGCAGGAGGAAGGTGGGGATGACGTCAAGTCATCATGGCTCTTACGTCCTGGGCTGCAAACGTGCTACAATGGCCGGTACAAAGGGTTGCGATGCCGCAAGGTGGAGCCAATCCCAAAAAACCGGTCTCAGTTCGGATTAGAGTCTGCAACTCGACTCTATGAAGGTGGAATTGCTAGTAATCGCGGATCAGCATGCCGCGGTGAATACGTTCCCGGGTCTTGTACACACCGCCCGTCAAGCTAGGAAAGCCGGATATGGCTGAAGTCGTGGTCCCAACCGCAAGGGGGGAAGCGCCGAAGCTAGAGCTGGCAATTCGAGCTAAGTCGTAACAAGGTAGCCGTACCGGAAGGTGCGGCTGGATCACCTCCTTTCTAAGGAAATTTTCGGGACTTTGTCCCGACATTTTACCTAGGTCAGTTGTAAAGTAAGTAATAGCTTTACAAGGCTTTGTTTACCTGGGCTCTGTGCGCGTTATTTGATTTTCAAGGGGGTATAGCTCAGACGGTTAGAGCGCACGCCTGATAAGCGTGAGGTCGGTGGTTCGATTCCACCTACCCCCACCATCAGGCTAGGGATCTTTGACAATCGAATACAGTTTACATCAAATTAGTATAGTTAGTTATGAATGAATATAGTTTGTAACTTGCAATCCTAAGTGATGCGATATCTCAAGTGTTGGAATAGCAATAGATTTTTGGTCAAGCTATGAAGGGCGTACGGTGGATGCCTTGGCACGAGAAGGCGATGAAGGACGTGATAAGCTGCGATAAGCTTCGGTAAGGTGCAAATAACCTTTGACCCGGAGATTTCCGAATGGGGCAACCCAGTGCAGGTCATGCTGCACTACCCTCGGGTGAATATATAGCTCGAGCGGGGCAAACGAGGGGAACTGAACCATCTAAGTACCCTCAGGAATAGAAAGCAACAGCGATTCCCTTAGTAGTGGCGAACGAAAGGGGAACAGCCCAAACCTCTGGTATGTTAAAACCTGTGTGTGTTGTACCAGCGGTGTTGTGGGGCACTATTCGGTCAGTACACAGACTGACCAAGAAGTTAAAAATCTGCACCATAGTCGAAGTGTTCTGGAAAGTTCAACCATAGAAGGTGATAGTCCTGTAGACGAAATGGTAGCAGACTTCTTTATAGTGTTCCCGAGTACCACGGGGCACGTGAAACCCTGTGGGAAACTGGGGAGACCACTCTCCAAGGCTAAATACTCTCTCGTGACCGATAGTGCACTAGTACCGGTGAGGGAAAGGTGAAAAGTACTCCGAGAAGGAGAGTGAAATAGTACCTGAAACCGTACGCTTACAAGCAGTCGGAGGGGGCTTGTCCCCTGACGGCGTGCCTTTTGCATAATGAGCCGGCGAGTTACTTGTATGCAGCGAGGTTAACTCACTAAGTGAGGTAGCCGAAGCGAAAGCGAGTCTTAATAGGGCGTTTAGTTGCATGCAGTAGACCCGAAGCCAGGTGATCTACCCATGGCCAGGATGAAGCGGGAGTAAAATCTCGTGGAGGTCCGAACCGCCGAACGTTGAAAAGTTCTCGGATGAGTTGTGGGTAGGGGTGAAAGGCCAATCAAACCTGGAGATAGCTGGTTCTCCCCGAAATAGCTTTAGGGCTAGCCTCTTGATAGAGAGTCGTGGAGGTAGAGCACTGGATCGGCTAGGGGGCTTACCCGCTTACCAAACCGAACCAAACTCCGAATGCCATTGACTTGTTTCAAGGGAGTCAGCGTGCGAGGGATAAACTCCGTACGCGAGAGGGAAACAACCCAGACCGTCAGCTAAGGTCCCTAAGTGTAGGCTAAGTGATTAAAAGGATGTGAAATTGCTGAGACAGCTAGGATGTTGGCTTAGAAACAGCCACCATTTAAAGAGTACGTAACAGTTCACTAGTCAAGTGATTTTGCGCCGACAATGTATCGGGGCTAAGTTTACCACCGAAGCTACGGACTCAGCGTTTCGTTCGCGAGGCGTTGATTGGTAGGGGAGCGTTCCATAGTAGGCTGAAGGCAAACCGTAAGGTTTGCTGGACGAGATGGAAGTGATTATGTCGGCATGAGTAGCGATAATGCAGGTGAGAATCCTGCACACCGAAAATCTAAGGTTTCCTGGGCTAGGCTCGTCCTCCTGGGGTTAGTCGGGACCTAAGCTGAGGCCGAAAGGCGTAGGCGATGGAAAACAGGCTAAATATTCCTGTACCACTTACAGCG
>NZPK01000033.1 GCA_002693325.1 Gemmatimonadota bacterium
CCCATTCATTTTTGGGTTGTACACTGAAATTGATATCATAGTTCCCTGATGCTACTAAAGCTAGTTTATATGCAACACTTCCTACGGGCGTTAATTTGCCGAAAATTGGACGGTAAATCTTAGTTTTACCCTTTTGATTCTCACTGCGGCTTACCGCCACAGAAGCTTTAGAAAGATCTCGGCAGTCGCTACAGAAAATGCGTTTGCCATTAAGAAATGCACCACCATTTTGAATTCCAGCAAAAAGCTGATCGAGAGTTGGATTATATTGGACACCGATTATCGGAATTCCATTTTCCACGAGTGCGATACAGATAACGTATTCGGGTATTCCTTCAACAAATTCACGAGTTCCGTCAATAGGATCGATGATCCAAACGTATTTTTTATTTAGCCTTTCGGTACTATCCATAGTTTCCTCAGATAGCCAGCCATAGTCTGGAAATGCATTATTGAGCTTAACTTTCAGAAGCTTGTTTACTAAAATGTCGGCTTCCGATAATATGTCTCCATTGGACTTTTGAGAACTTTTAGCTCTGTTCCCAAGAAGCTCGGTAGTTAAGAGCCCAGCTTCACGTATGACATCTATTGCTGTTGATAATTCTTTTTTCAAGTTCTGGTCTCCTATTTAATAACCCAATGAAGTTATACATGGAAATTATGACGAGCAATATAACGGTATGTGGGGAATTCTGTTTGACACAGCTAATACATAAGAATAGATTGCGAGGTAGTTATAGTTTTCCTTATGGTTTTCCGGAGTATTCCAATGGTTGGAACTTTTCTTTTTTTTATAATTTGTCTGTGTGCTTCGATCGATGCCAAGCAGTTTTTGTCACCGATAGTACCTGTTCTTAAGAAACTTGAAACTGAGGAGCAGTGGGGGGAAGCGGTTTTTAAGGATGGAAAAGTAAGAGAGATAAGAGTAGAAGAGGTAAGTAAGGATAGCGTGATCGTTGTTGAAATATATGGTGCCCTTCAAAAAAAACTTGTTTCCTATAATATTGTGGATTTCAAATCAATTCGTGTGCTAGGCAGGCAACGTATCCAGCTGAGGTCGNCCCNNTTAAATGTACCAAANTCCAAAGTTCTTGCATTAGGTTCAGAAATTATTATTCCNGGGGCAGGTTANCTTTATTTGGGAGATAAACAACAGGCGTTGTCACTTTTTACGTTTACAAGNGTTGCTTTAACNACTGCGTTNTTGACGGGAGAAGACGCTACAGCCGGTTGGTTGCCTTTACTTTCTTGGGTTAAATTCGCATCTATGTTTCAACTTAATGATAAAATAAATGCTATTAACAATAATTCCATAGAATTGGATGCCGGTTTTTACGCCCAGTCTAGCGGTGGTGGTATGATAGCTAAAATACGTGTCCCCCTAAATTTGTAATATATCCTGAAAAGAGAGGATCGAGCTATGAGTTCGCCAACCGAAAAATCTCAAAAAAGAGTACAAAAGTTAATAGATGCCTATACCTCGAAATCAGGAACATGTCCCCACCCAGATGCGGATACATTGCATTCTGTTATGTTAGGTTTGGCNAGTAACATAGACGAAACAGGACGGCCACTTTGTCCTTGTAGGTTTTACCCTGACAAGACCGAAGAAATAAAACACAGGACTTGGATTTGTCCTTGCGACGATATGCAGATTTATAAGTATTGTCATTGTCTTCTTTTTGTAACTGAAGAAGGCCTTCCAATAACGGAACATTTACCCGAAGGGCATGAAGGACGAGATATTTATGGTGTTGTTGCAGATCCAACGCCCGAAAAGGGACGACCTCTACGNGAAAAATCTGCAGATAGGGAAAAAGAGCGCGTGAATAGGCCGTCCTGATGGGGTATTGGAATAATTTTTGATTGTAATCGGCTCCTAACAATCAGCGATNGATTTTCTCTTACTCCCAGATCACGACTTCTATACGACGATTAAGTGTTTTATTTTCTGGTGAATTATTTGGAGCGATNGGGTAAGCTTCACCATGTCCTCGAGCTTCGATCATATCGGATGATATAAAATCATATGATTCGGTGAGATAATTTTTGACAGCTTTTGCTCTATCTTCGGACAGTCGAAGGTTTGAATCTGCATCACCATCACTGTCGGTATGGCCAACGAGAAGGATCTTTGTCGGAGAGAAGTTTTCAACAAATTTTGCGATTCTATCAAATTCAGCTGCTGTTCCCGGATTGAGTGAAGCCTGCCCAGAAGCGAATAGGACGCTTGAATTGAGAGACAAACGGGGCACGACGTAATCATTTATCATTGCGGTCTTATGTAGTATAGTAGCGATTCCAATGTTCTCGTTGGAAGTGAATTGACCTATAGACGTCTTCTCCTGAGAATCAGTAATTTCCATTGTTCCAACATAAATACGCATCGTTAGGTCGAATTTTCGATTTACTATTTCTTTTCGGTATACGTTGAGCGTATCTCCCGTATTAATATTTACATCTTGTCCTCGATCAATTATGTAATCGATTGGTGTCATTATAGAATCTTGAGATACTAAACCATGGTTGAATGGACGAATAATCGTAATGATTTTTGGTGGCGTAAAACGACTATTCAGTTCTTCTTGCGCCGTTAATGTCGAATTCGTTATGGCAATAATAGATGTAAAGATAAGTATTGTTTTGGACTTTTTTTTCATGAGATATGTTTTTTTTGGGTGGGGGAAAAGAGTAGAGAACGATTCGATAAATCATTTAATGACTGAATTCCAGCCGTTAAATGATTCTGCAAAAAGAAAGAAATCGTCAAAGTCGATCTTTCCATTCGCTACTAAATCCATATTTGGGTTCCAGTCAGTATCTATTAAAGTCTTTCCGAAGGCGTCTGCAAAGATAAAAAAATCGGACAAATTAGTTAATCCGTCATTATTAAAATCACAGGCTTCTTTTTGTATTGCTGAGTGTCGTCGGATTGGAGTAGTGTTGGTGGTAGCTATCCCGTAATGATCAGAGGCCTGTAAATATAAGGTGCCATCTGTGGGAAAGCTATTTGCTGAAATAGACAATATTTGAGAAGAATCAATTTTTAAATTAAAATACTGACTCGGTATGATTTGTGCTCGCCACGATAAATTTTCATTACTGTGAGTTGATTCAATATACTGATTTAAATCAAACTTAATTTCTTCTAATCCAAACAAAGTTATATGGGGAATTGGGCGTATTTCAATGTTTTTTCGATTGATAGTTTTTATATCTTGATTTTCATTAAATCTTTTGTCGATTATGTCTAATTTCGTATCCAGTTTNCTTGCTGCATTTGGTTCATTCAAGTTGATTGTTGAATGAATTCTAANGTAAANAGTTTGTTTTGTCGATGCTCCCTGTTTATCGGTTGCTATAAATTGTATTTCTTGCGTTCCGTTTGAGGAATTGTTTGCGCTAATAGTAGCAGTATTTAGCATTTGGTGAATACTGACTTGGAGGCCTGAGGTTGGTAAAGCTCCCCACTTTAAATAATCCACAGGTTCGTCGTCTACCGCGAAGTGATCTAAGGAAAGCTTGAAAGTTTCTCCGGCACGAAGGAAAATTTCTGGAAACGTATTTATTTTGGGAACTGGATTTGTAACGGCTACAGTAGTGCTTTTTTTTATCTGGCGACCGGAGTGTGATTTTGCTGTGATGTTTAAAACTGCGGTGTCCTTGAAGCCATCATTGGCTTGTATGAAAATTAATGTTCTTGAAGAATTTAAGGTGGTCATGATTGATTCAGAGGTGCCTAAAATGATTGTGTCCGTATCAGATGAAACGAATGGAGCTAACTGCAAAACAAATTTTTCACCATATGGGAATTCAATAGTAGGAAGAGGATCTAATAATGGGTCCGTAGCTCCTAATTTAACGATAACCTTTTTGCTGTCTTTGCCTTGGTGAGGATCTTCGACAAATACTTTCAAAATATAGCTATCTGATGTCGTGTTCGGTGGAGGGGTCCACGTTAAGATGTTTTTGTTTAAAATTGCACCAGGAAGTTCACTGTTTCGAATCGACCAGTTTAGAGATTCGATGAAATCATCCTTATCTTGAACCCAGTAGGCTAAATCAATATTTAGAGTCTCTTCTGAAGATAAACGTATAGTGTCGGGTAAAGATAAAACTGGCGCTGAGTTTACCCTTTTGACTTCTAATTCTAAAGTGGCTGTTGTACTGCTCTCGTCTTTGTTGTGTGCAGTAAAAGTCAAGACACGCTGTCCATGGAAATCTGGGCGAGGCGTCAATGTAGTTTTTCCAGCTGAATTGATTTCTATCGATATAACAGAATCATCAGTGGCAGTCCAGAAAAGGTCTGGAGGTACACTGTCAATATCTACTGTTTGTTCGGCTAAATCTATTTTTGTCGCGCGCCCTTGCAGAATAGAGAGTTTATCCATAATTAAATCAGGTGGATCATTTTGTGGTTCGACCCGGACCGTATACTGCTTACTTTGAAATACTCTGCCTTGGTCCATTACCTTAGTTTCCAGAATGAAAGAACCATTCCTATTTTTATCGGACCATAATTTTATTGTTTGTTTGTCATCGTCGATTGTTGTGTAAAGGCCATTTGATGTTAAAAAGTATATTTCTAATTCTGATATTGTATTGTCTGTATCTGTAATTAGTGATTTGATGGAAACGGTTAGTGTATCATCTTCGTTTATTCGTAATGTATCAATTTGCGAGAAAGTTGGATAATCATTGATGGGCTTTATATAAATCGAAATACTTTTTGATGTTTCTAAACCTAATTTGTCTTTTGCAGTTATAGTCAAAGTGTCTAGCCCATAACGATTCGGAAGTGGCCGAATCGTTATAGAAGTCTGTTCTAAAACAATTTCTGTTTTATTACTGATGTATTTAATGTCTAATTCGTCTTTGTCTTGGTCAAAAATTGTACGTTCCAGAGGGAGCGTGATTCCAATAGGGTCGTCCTCTACAAAGTAATATGAGGATTCTATTTGAATGACTGGTGAATTATTAGATACATTTGTTGAGAACAAATCTGACGGTTTACTCTCTAATGCGTCGTATTTATTATCTGCGATGTTACGCGCGATTAGATACGTTTTCTCATCGTCAATTTCTGTATCGTAGCGTAATGATGTGAAAGTCACTATCCCATTTTTAGCGATTTTAGTCTGCCCGAACAGTGTTCCGGAACCCGAAGTGAATACTGTAACAGTATCTGCGAAATTATTGTCAATTAAGCCATTCCTATTGATAGCGTATACTGTAGGTTGTTGGTTTAATAGATGACCGCTAAGACCGCCTATAGGCTGTTGTTCAAATTTTAATTCAATTGGACTGACATCCACATAAATAGCTTTTGCATCATCCGCAATTATTGCTTCTCCGTANCCGCCGACATTGGTAGATAAAGCACCAATAGGCGCACTGANACGCATNGCATGGTTTTGCGTAGCAGTGTCTGAGAAAACAACTGAGGCAATATAGTATTTGGTCTCGTTTTCTTTTGTTAAATTTACAGTTGAAACAGGTATAAATGCTTCGTTTCCNGGCNGAAATTCTGATGAATTTAGATGGCCAATTTGAGATGCGTTTACTAACGTGTTGTTTTCATTCTCATAGAGCCTAAAAAAATTTACGTCACTTTGTTCAAAACCTGTTTCAGTTTGTAAATCACTTGCCGTGAAACGCATTCCATTAATAATTGTTTTTCCATCACCTGTAAATGCTATGCTAAAAAGTTGTGCCTCTCCGCCCGGCTCAATTTTGCGAGTACTCGTAGGTCCCTGCGTTCCATCAGGCACTATAGTCCGAATGCGGTTATTTCCTTGGTCGACTACAAAAAGAGTATCACCGTATTGGAACAACCCACTTGGGTTTTTCCAACGGGCTCTATTTGCAGGCACATTTTCCCCCCTAAAGTTAGCAGTGCCGTCTCCGGAGAGCGTAAGAATATGTTGATTTGGAATAATATATCTTATTCTCTGGTTGAAACGGTCGGCTATATAAACACCTGATCCCACATCAAGAAATACGTGACTCGGATAGGATAGGTGAGCATCTATAGGNAGCCCCCCATCTCCAGAAAATCCGGGAACTCCTATTCCTGCAAATGTAGTCAGTTTACCGTCATCATNATTTAAAAAACGTATCCTATGATTTTCACTGTCGGCTATGTAAACATTATGATTTGAGTCAACAAAAATACCTCTTGGCATTCTTAATGTGGCTTTTGTTGCTTTGACATTATCAATAAATAAACCGTCAGTTGTGTCTAAACCAGCAATAGTCGTTATGATGCCATTTCCATCAATGCGCCTTATTCTATGGTTTCCACTATCGGAAATATAGATTTTNTCGCCTCGGATATATAAGCCAGTAGGTGAATTNAATTGGGCAGATGTTGCTAANCCACCGTCCCCAGAAAAACCTNTAGTTCNGTTCCCAGCGNCTGTAGACATATTTCCAGAAGCATCTATTCTGCGGACAATGTGGTTACCGGTGTCGGTNATGTAAATATTCCCATTGACATCAGATATAACCGAGGTCGGTGTATTGAGGTTTCGGGATGTAGCTACACCGTTGCCATTGTATAAAGTATTTCCAGTACCGGCAATAGTGGTAATTTTCCCCCGACTCTTGTTTATGTGTCTTATTCGGTGGTTACCTGTATCAGCGATATAGAGGGATCCATCATTTGCACGCCAAATAGAACTGGGTCCACTCATTTGGGCGGATAAAGGTGAGGCTCCATCGCCAGAGAATCCTCGATTACCATTACCTACCGTTGTTTTTACAGATTGACTCGTACTTATCGATGGAAGTAGGGCTAACGGTAAGAGTACGCTACAAATCCATTGGTTAAAATGACTTTTTATTCGGTGACAGTTCATATTGTGATTGCTTTGACTATGACTTCAATTAGCTAGTTTTCCAATCAATTAAAGGATTTGAAGGTGCGAGCGATATAATAAAGAGAGACCTTCTTTAATAATGTCGGCTAGAAAACGAAAAACATGAGCAATCATTCGCAATATTTATTGATTTTTTTTATCGTAATTACATATTTTACAACAGCTTGGGGTCAATCGGTTTCAGTGTCTCCGAGTGGCCTTAGTAATATACCATTTGGTGCGACCGAGGATAATCCATTTTGGCAGCGTTTGAAAGTCGAATTGAAAGAGCACCCATCGGCAGGAGACACTATAGTCGTCCGTTTACCTGCTGAAATAGCTATAGCAGATACAGATCAAGACGGAGAATTAGCAGACGAGGTAAATTTAGAAGAATCTCTCGGTATAGGCACAGGATATCGAATGGTTCAGAGTGTCAGTAGCCGAAGGATTGTTTTGAAAAGTACATATGGAGGGATGAAAGGCACTATTTACGTTCATTTTCCCATTGTTACCCCATCAAAAGTCTCTTCTACCAAACTGGCTTATGGTCAGATCTCCTTCTCTAATAGTGGTGAACAACCAGTATCTGCAGGAATGTTAATGCTAAGTATTGTTCAGCCACGGGATCTGAATGTTGTTCAGTTAAATTCGGTTTTTGATCGAGCTCTGAACGATACTATCTCGAATCCTCAGGGCGATATTTTTCCTACCAGCTACCCCCACAGTGTGGTAACACGATTCCCTGATTTTTTAACAGATCAGAGCGGGTATCTATCGCGTTATGGCCTTCCATCCGGAAACAGAGAATTTGACGGAGATGACAGTAACGACACTCAGTTTTTTGTTTGGATATCGACCAATGGAAATTTAGATCGGATACACGGGGGCGTTGCTATCTCAGCCTTAAGCAGTGAANCTGGAGAGTCNATAGAGCCNTTGGAAGCCGANCTGATGAATTTCAAAATCAAAATCGAGGATTTAAAAGAAGTAGTTTATTACATCTATATCACTTCTAATTTGACCGGAGATTTCCCATTGGCGCGCAGCCGAGGTATTCGGATCAGGCATGAGCCAGTTATTTCCCATATCGGAGATTTTTTGAGTGATGATAGTGACTACTTGGATTCTGGTAAATTATTTGATTTAGACACTGGAGAGCTAGGNCCTGTGTCTAAATCGCGTGATTCCGTTCGTATTAGCTTTAATGCTGTAGATTTTAACGATACGGCCACCGTAAAATTATACTACGCTCTAACAGATAACCTTGAATTGGCGGATTTGGTAACGAGTGGGACTAGTCCCGATGAAGTCGTAAATACTCTGAAGGGCGCAGTACCTATCGATACTACAGCAATACTTTTGGAAGGTAGGGATTCTAGTCAGTTTTGGGATATCGCAAAATCGGATTNTGTCTATGTGCCTGCGGGTGATTACTATATCTATGGTGTAATAAATGATGGTACTATCCAGGCTCTTGGAAGATCTAAGCATACCTACCGAGTTCGACATTCGCCGTTTATCGCTTTAGATGTGAGACAAAATAAGCTTATACAAACCGGCGGAGCCTTTGGTGAAAGATATTATACGGTAACTTGGAACGGAGACCGAGGCCATAGCGGAGATCGAGCAATCGGTGACAGTGCGAAAATATCATTGTACTATAGCAGTCGTTTAGATTATTCTATTCCTGATGGGGTATCAGATATTATATCCGCTGCTTCGGATCCATCTAGAGACACACATTTGATTGTTGAGGGACTCGAAGAGAAAGCAGATCGACGTATTGACAATCANTATGAATGGGATCTTTGGACTTATGGTAATCCTGATGATGGAGGGGTTCCTCNTGAAGGAATTGATTATGGAATTTATGCCATTGTAGAAACTGATTCATTGCGCCGCTTGGTTCGCTGGGATAATGAATCCGGTCAACCTCAATTGCTTCAATTTANACATGAGCCATTTATTCGAGTGCTGCAACCAGCTAACACTTTTGAAATCAATGGTAAACTAGGGTTCAGTGTTGAATGGGAAGTTATTGATGTGGATGATGATGCAGGCATTTGGGTAATATTAACTTCTGCTGTTGCAGCTGAAAATTTGGGAGACTTAACCAATTATGGTGTTTTGCGATCAGATGGTATGTCAGAATGGTTAGCAAATTCTGAAGATGGTTGTAGTGCTACTGCGCAGGTTTTGATGGAAAAATCACAACAGAAATTTATTGTACGTCCTGCTACGCTTTTGAAGAATATGTCATGCGAGCAATTGTCAATTANTGACGGAGAATACTATGCATACATTGTTGTAGATGAGACTCTGGGCGATTCACCAAAAGACCACGCGGTGGCGCGTCGNGCTCCGGGTAGAATAAAGATTTCTGGCTTGGGTCCCAATGGTGCTAACGGGCTACCAAACCCAAATTTAGAATTTTTGCCTTCGATTGCTAATACGGTATCGCTTGGAGATACCGTTACGGTAGAAATTTATCCCAACACTGGAGGAGAAGAGGTCGATTTGGTAACGGTATTCGCAAGTGTTGATACTGCTTTAGTTAGGCTGATAGATCAAGATTCCGGACAGAGTGGTATTCAACCATTTAAATTGTCGAAAGAGTCTCCGGGAACGGTTTTGAGAGATACACTGCTGATGGGGCAGGATAGTTTATATGTGGGNAAGTATCTTTTAGATNTNGTTTATTATGAACAAATGGGGACAAGAAGGTATGANGNAAGGACGCCTATTGCTTCTGTTCAGTTTGTTCCAAGGGATTCTGTTGGAACTACGAGTATTGAACTGAACCATTATGCGACGCGCAAGACCGCATTTTATCGTAACGGTGAGNCCTTAGCTCACATAGCCTCACGTGATGCTATGACAATAAANATTCAAAGTCGAGGAATTATTACAGGCAAGGTTCCGTTACAAGGAAGGGATGATTTCAGTGGTATCACGACATTTTATCTGCGAAATCGTAATAGTTTTGAACCAATTAATGACGCTAAATTTATCGCAAAAAATGACGACAACCCAACTTTGCCGGGAATACAAGACTCATTAGCTGCCGATGGGATTTTTTCACTGGTTGATATTCCCCAAGGTGAATATCAACTTGTGGTCAGCAGGCCCGGCTACTTGGACGGTCAGATACCGGTGGTTCAAATAGATGATGGTAAAACGGTCTCTGATCTTCGCCCTACTTTTCAAATGGATGGAAAGTCTAATCCAGGTTACTTATTAGGTGGTGATGTTACAGGTTACGTAAATCGAGAGGGCAAATCTATTTCTGATAACGAAATAGATCAATTAGATGTTGATTACGTCGTAGCTTACTTTGGGCAGACAGTCGTGGGAGATGAGGGATCTAAGTTTGCAGACNTTGATGGAGATAGTCTTGTCTGGATTACTGATTTAAATATGGTCGCNGCAAACTTTAATTCGCAAGGCGTGGCTCCAGTATATAAGGTAGTTTCTGGATCGAGACATAAAGATTCGTTTTTAAATATTGTATCTTCCGAATCTAACGATCGGCTTATCATCGAAACTGAAATAGAGGGTGTTTCCGGTATGCGAGCTTATGTGGTTCGAGCTAACTATGANCCTCAGGTATGGAGATGGATAAGAGCTGAAGATATGTCATTTCCGGGTCGNCAAACTGTAGTAGTTGAACATTTATCGAATAGTGAAATTACTTGGGCTTCGGCGATCATTGGGCNTTCCAACGGGATTAATAGCAGATCGAGGTTAGCNAACTTAGAGTTTCAACGGATTGGAGATGGTGAAACNCCTGTCGTTGTTGNCGATATGGAGTGGGTTGATGNGTCGGGTTACNGTCATAGAGCAAAACTTAATTATTCGTATGAAAACAACTTCGCTTTATACCCTAATATCCCGAACCCTTTTAATCCGTATACAGAAATAAGCTATAATTTGCCTNATGAAGGAAGNGTCGATGTTGGTGTTTATGATGTTTTGGGTCGTAGAGTTCNAGGATTAATTAGCGGCAATTCGAAGCCCGGTTTGCATTCAGTCGGTTGGAATGGCAGAGATAACTTGGGTAGAGATGTGGCCTCAGGAACTTATTTTCTACGTTTACGTTTCGAAAATAGAGTTTCGATTCGTAAAATGTTGTTACTTCGCTGAGAATAAAAATGGGCGGATTATTATTCGCATTAATTATTTTCTCGTGTGAGCTTGTAGCAGAAGATGTCTCTCTTTCGCTACATTCTTCTGGCCCTCGAAACGTAAGCGTTGGCGACACGATTCTCGTTAATGTCCAAATTGAACCGAGGTCTTCGTCTTTAACTTCTGCTAGTGTATACCTTCGATATGACCGAGAACTATTAAAAGTCATTTCAGAAGTCACCGATTCTGAGCATGGAAATCGCCCATTTAGAATAGGTGATTTTTGGGAGGCAAATATCTATCAAAACTCAGTAGATGAAGAACGGGGAGAGCTTGATTATGTAGCGGTGACTGGTCGTGATAAGACTGGGTCTCGAATAGTTAGTTTAAATAGGGGGAGTTTAGCTCAGGTGCATTTTAAAGTTATTAAGGTTCCTGAACTAAGTAGGACTGCTAAAGTTGAAATTCAAACGGTTGGTCGGCGACAATCCTCATATACGTTACTAAATCAGCCCGGTATTCGACATCTATTTGATTATGATAGAATAGGGTTAGAAGTGATGGTTAGTTCAATTCATTTTGCTCCAACACTTAATGATACTATAGAATCGGGAAAAAACAGGGCGAGTGATGTAGCAATGTTTAGTAGTGGGCGACTGTCTTTAACAGAAGACCATGAACTTAAAGTTTATAATTGGCGAGACTTGATTGATGCTCAAGAATTCATAGATCTGAATTATTTAGGAATGACCTCTGGTTTAAATGTGGAAGTAGTTGGAGATAGTTTGTATTTAAAAAGTAATCCCAACTATTTTGGCCGTGAAACGTTGGAGTTCAATGTATGTGACGTTTACGACAAATGTGAGTCGGTCAGATGGGAAGTTGATATAGTAGAGGTTAACGATCCTCCCCGATTTGTAAATTTATCACCATTGAGTTTAGAACAGGGCGAGTCTTTGATTCGACGTATTGATGATGTTGTTTTTGATGTAGACAATATTACCAAGGATTTGGAATTTAGTTGTGAATCTGGAGAGTTTGTTTTAACTAACTGCGGTTTTGGTGAAATAGAATTACGAGGAATAACTCCTGGAGCGGAATTTGTAATTCTAAGTGCTAATGATCCTGGTGGATCAACTACTGTTTTTCAGTGGCAAGTAACGGTAAACCCAAAAGAATCAGTATCTCCATTCGTAAAAAATAGCTATGAAGGATATAAGTCGCTTGGTGACGTACTTCGTATAGATTTGGCGGAATATGTTTCAGATGATGATTCAACTTTTGACTCAATTTTATTTGATATCGAATCATCTGGTTTAATTTGGGAATGGTACGAAGATTCTTCTTCTATTGTCGAATTGAAATTTAATNCAGAAGGTGAAGTAGCGCTTTCGCTNCGTGCTGAGGACTTAGAAGGTAATGTTGGCGNAGGNTTATTATCTTGGTTTGTAGAAAGAAAATATGATTCTACTGATAATCAGCGTATAGTCCTACCTGATTCTTCAATATANCAAGAAAACAATGATAGTAAGATATGGGGGCTGTATATCCCGTTTCTCTCAGAATTATTTATTGGNCATTCTATGGTGATCCCTTTGGAATCCTTTACTTTCGGAATTGATCCAAAAGATCTTCAATGGGCTATAGGAGAGCAAGAAAACATCACAGCCAAGGTATACCATGAATTTATTGAAATAAGCGCGTCTCCGGCAGGGAAAGACTTGGGCTGGTTTGAACTCTTTGNNTTAGATGAAGAGGGACTGAGTAAAAAAATTCGTNTAGAGATCGTTTTAGTCTCCGAACCTTATGAGCTAAATGATGCAACGAATGAGTCAGCTGGACAAACCGAGTCGTTATTTATAGGTGATATTCCTGATGTGCATCTTATANATGGAGAATCACTATTTATTCCNTTAAAACAGCCTGCNGACTCTTTGGTAGAATGGACATATACAGGTGGAGTAGGTTTAAATATTGCATTTGTTGATGGTGGGGCACTTATCACTTCTTCTGATCCCAATAAGTCTCGAAGTATTCTACTTTTTACTGCCAGTGATTCNCTGGGAAATGAAATAACTGATGTAGTTCGCGTATATCTGTCGAATACTGAAGAAAGGGAAAATTTAGACAAATCAGAGAATGAAGAATATGTCGAAAGATCAGTCATTGAAAAAACGAATAAAATAGTGGTTGAACGCTCAGGAGAGATTGCGGTAAACGTTGGGGAGTTGAAAGTCAGTGATTTGTTAAATCGATTGATAATCGATCAAGATCCAAGAGACATAAATTGGACGATTCACGGTGGCGCAAATGTAGAGGTTGCTATCGAACGAAATACTGGAATTGTTGTTAATGCGGAGAATGCTTTTGTGGGTCGTGAGTTTTTTGTTTTAAAAGGAGAAAGTGGAAAAAATATTTATGNAATATCGCTTACAATCAACATCAGTGAATCATTAACGCGTTTAAATGCGAATGCTGAGTATCTATATACAGAAAACAATGGTTTTGAATTAAGTAGTATGCTGATAGGAAAAGGTGAAGTTGAAGAATGGTTTGTTAAGTCGTCAGAGACTCACACTTTGGTAGAAAATGGGTATTTATATGTTACTGGTCCACCGGGAATATACCGAATCGAGGTAGAGGCGCGATTAATCGATGGTAAATGGATAAAGGGGGGGCTTGTTAAAGTTGAAGTTGGAATTGCANAGGACAAAAATCTACAAACCGATACTAAGACNAGTTTTTCNGCGCCGATAATTCATATGCCCTCGGAATTGANAATTGTTGAAGGAGGTTCGGAAGTATGGGAAGTAAATATAGAGGATAACGATTCTTCTATGGATCAGGTGNTTCTGTCTTTACAGGGTGATCACGGAGGNTTTTTTTTACAAGGCCGTAAGCTTTTTTATGATGGTTCATCAGCTCCTGATACTCTATATCTTTCGGTGGAAGACGAATCTGGATTGAGAGANGAAGCTGCAGTAAAAATACACTTACATATTCCGGAAGTATTTCCTCTTAGCGTTTCGGTTACCGGCTATCTTCTGCACGACAATACGGTTGAATGGGATTTTATATCAAATAAACAATTAATCGAGGTTGAANTTTTTATTAATAAGAAAAAGATTAGNGTTCCCNAACTNGATAAACATTCGATTATTTGGAATACTCGAGGAGTCACTCAAGCAGATATAGATTTCGTTTTTCACGATCTTGAAGGGGGAATATTGGAACTAAATCGTATTGTCTCGGTTGGTCCGATTGGTATAGGACGAGGTCTATATAGTCCCGACAGAATTTTAAAAATCGAGGGTGAATGGCGCGATTCCTTTGCTCTTATTTATCAAGATAGTTTGGGATATCGGATATCTTTGCGTGAAGGTGGGGCAAAGGTCTTTATGCATGTCAACGGAAACTTTCCGAGTCTGTCCTACTCAAACTCAGAGTTCTGGCAAGATTTACCAACGGAATATGGCTTAAGTCAGATAAGGGCTACCATTTCGGCATCTGGATGGATTCGTGAGGACTATAGCAGAGTCCCTGCTATAGTGGGTTCGTTTTTAAAAGTGTATCCAAATCCTTTTAATAGTTCGGTGGCACTGAAAATGGAATTGGATAAATCTGGATTTGTAGAAATAACCGTTTACGATGTTTTAGGTAGGCAAATTCGTAGTCTTGGAAAAATCTGGCGAGAAATTGGTCCATCAACTATTCAGTGGGATGGAAAGGACAATGATGGTAGAAACGTAAGTAGTGGTGTTTATATTTTTCGCGCAGAATCGACTTATTTATCCGCTTCTTTACCTGCGATGCTATTGCGGTAGATTTAGCATTCTTAAAAAAAACATTTAACTGGAACACGGTTTGCTTGCTTATCACGGATTTTACTACAGAGATGTAGAATCAAAATTAGTTAGGAATTGAAAAATATTTTAAGTGTTATGTAAAATAACATCTTACATCAATTGTAGTTAATAGCGGTGGTTGTAAGAGGCGCATTCGTAAAGGAAAGATCTTCTTTATTTTGCGAAAGAAAGACAGTATGTAAATGGAAGCTACGCCATGAAAAATTTACTTTTTGCTGTATTGGTATCTGTCGGTTGGGATCAGGCCGAATCAAATGCACAAAATATAACGATCGAGCCCGATAAACTTTCAGAGATACCCGTTGGGCAGACAGAACGTCAAAAGTTTTGGCAGCAGTTGAAAGTTAGGTTGTCAACGGTTCATCCGGCTTCAGATAAATCAATTGNTATAGTCTTACCGAATGGTCTTAATCTACTTGACGTTGACAATGACGGTCAGCTCAGAGACGAGGTTCGAGTTTCTTACGAGGTAGCGGGTTTTGATGATCCCAAAATTTTCGTTAGTGACCACACCAGTTCGGATACGATTAGTTTAGGATCTCTGGGAAATATTGATGAGAATTCTGAAATTTACATACAATTCCCAGTTTATGCTGTTTTAGATACTCCCTCCGGGGTTGGTGTTTATCGCGTAGTGTTGTTTGTCGATGAATCGGAAATAGGGTTTGCAGAGAGCCCTGAAGTGCGTTTTGTAGATATATCCCAAGGGGGATCTTCTTGGGCGACCGAGCCTATCGTACAATTCTCCAATATATTTGCTACCGGTGTTGATACTACGCTTTTATCTGATGGAAGGCCCTTTCCACAGGAGCCTATGCCATTAGTTCAATTTTTACCAGATTTAGTTGTAGATCGCGGTGTTACGTCCACAAGTAACACATTATCTGATGGTGATAAAAATGACGATAATGATACGGAGTACACCTTCTTTTGGGCAGAATCGCCCGACTTAATTCGCATAGATACACTAGGGCTAAAACCTGCCCTAACCAGTACGGGTGAACGTTATGTTGCCTCCGAAGGATATTCTAAGGGAATCCAACTAGATTTGAGTGAGCTCGATGAAGGAAATTATTTTTTATATGCTATTTCGAATTTAACAGGAGATTTGACGCTAGGTCGTAGTAGAAGATTTCAAGTTATTCGTCCTCCTCAAATTAATTCAGTGGGGCCTCTTGAAGATGTTACTTTTGATTCAGGGGGATTGTATAATGCCCAAGGCGTGCCCGATGGGAAAGGCCAAAGAAGGCTAAGGATAGAATTCGAAATTAATGATGTCGAGGATGATCTTGGTATCTATCTTTTTGCCAGTCAAGATTCTACCTTAACGACAGCTGCTAACTCATTTAACGCTGAAGGTTTGCCGGAATTAGCAAATGCTGAATTATTAAACAAAGCGGGTCCGATTGGTCTAACGGACATTTTTTTCTGGGAATTCACGGACGGTGATATTATTGCCGAGGGTGACTATTTCATTTACGCACTTGTATCTGACGGACGAAGTATTGTATTGGGCAGGAGTATTGGGCGTGTTCAAATTATCCATTCTCCTTTTTTAAGGTTTGACGCTTTGACCGACGGCCGTGGTGGGAGGGTAGATACGATTATAACGGGGGGAATCAACCCTCAACGTTATCTGACCTTTACCTGGGGTAGAAAGGGATTTAGTGGCGACTCGGATTTAGATAATAACGCTCTGATTGATCTTTACTATAGCAGCGAACCAGCAGGGAAAGATATAGGATTTGAATTACCAAAAACCGGAGAATTATTTACCGCTTTGTTACAGAATAAGGCATGGGTAATTGCTGGCGGTATTGAAGAGGATGGAGACTCGCGGGAACAAAATCAATTTGTTTGGGATTTGTGGTCTTTGGCGAGTGAGGAAAGTTTAACATTATTAGCTGATGATCCTTACTATTTCTATGGGCTCATTAGCGATGGCAACTATCGCAGGTTAGTCCAAATAAATGGTGGACAAGAGAATGATCGTAGCTCTAAAGTTGTTTTCGATCATCAGCCTACCTTGAAGCCGCTGCAGCCAGTTGAGACAATAAAAATTGGTCCCGGGCAAACAGGGAGAATTGCATGGGATGCTATCGATATAGATGATGATGCACGAGTTCGTGTTTTATTAGTGAGTTCGGAGTTCGGATCGGAGGCAAAATATTCGGAGCTCATTGAAGATGTGGTTTACGTTGTAAATTCGTTTGATGGCTATAGTTCATCAGAAATCGATTTTACGTACGACTTAAGTGAAAATGAATCAGAAGATTATTTAGATTTTTCTATAGATCATTTTCGACGTGGTATAAATAATGACGAGCCACCCCCATCAGGTAATTATAGCGTCTTCATCGCAATAACTGACCAAAATGAATTTACTGAGGCATGGTGTTGGAAAGCTCCGGGGCAAATTGTAATTGAGAATCAGAGCGTTGAAAATATAGCAGACTTACCAATTTCTCTTCGACCCGAAAGATTTACTATGGGCAACGAGGGGAAACGTCAGACTTTTGAACTTCGAGTCACACTAGATCAACCAATTGATTTAATTAAAACGAGTATTCTTTTTGATAATGCAGCATTTTCTCCTGTAGATCAAAATGCTGATTTAGAAGGCGTACAGCCTTTTTCCCTATCCTCAGATTTTTCACCGGCAAAGTTGTTAAAAAACAATGTTAGTTTAGCTGAAGATGATTCAGGTCAGTCGTTACTCACTTTAGAGTATTTGGAGCCAGCTAAAGGAGAAATATCAGGGATAAATGAGGGGAGTGTGTTTGTATATTTTGAAATGGAAGCCTTGCTTTATTCCGGACCAACAAGTCTAAAACTAAAAGTAGGTGACGTGGGACAACCTCTATCAGTTTTTGGATTGGATGGTAAAGAAATAGGGTTATTATCCGACGTTACTTTGTCTGAAGGTAAGTTAGTCTCAGATAGGGGGACCTTAAATGGGGCAATTCGGATGGAAGGTCGGGACAACATGGAGACCGAAGCGACCATTCAACTTCGAAGCAATGGGTCCTATCTCGCAGTTACGGATTCTATTTTTGAGATAGCAAATGATGTGAATTTAGATCAAAATGGAATTCAAATCCAAGTAGAATCAGGTGGCGAATTCGCATTGACGAATGTCCCGACGGGGCTTTGGGATCTACACCTGTTAATAGCTGGATATTTACCCGGTATATCTCGTAATATTTCTCTAAACGCCGGTCAGGTGTTAAATGGCTTGAAACCCGAGAGCGATCCGGATGAAAATACCGGATATATCTTAGGAGGGGATGTTGTAGGATACGAAAGTGAAAATGGTGATCTGCTACCTGACAATGAAATAACTTTAGCTGATTGGGATTATATAGCGAGCTATTTTGGTTTGAATACGATTGATGGTGACAGTATCCAAACTGCTGATATAACAGGCGATGGAAAAATTGACATAGTTGATTTATCCATTGTTGGCTCCAATTTTTCAAAACGTGGCATGGATCCAGTCTATAAATCTGTTGTGGATAAACAAACAGTCAGTTTTCAATATGTAACAGAAAAAAAATTGATTAGCGCTGGGGAGNTTTATGTCATCCCGATTACAATGNTACGCTCGAAATCATTAATAGGTTATCAGTTCGAATTTCAGTGGTCTNAAACAGATTGGGATTGGGTTGATGTTTCAAGCTTTGAAGGAGATATGGGATGGAGTGNTCGACGAAAAACNTCACGCGGTTCTCTTTGGGGATCTTCCGGGATAGGTGGGAAATATGTTCCGTCTGCAATAGATTGGAAGCTACGAGCACGCGTTGACAATCCGGAATTACCAGTTGTTCGTAACGCATTGGTTGTAGATAGTAGAAAAAATGCTCTTAAAGCAACAATTGAAAATCAGTCAAGTGATTTAATAGTTCCCGATTTTCAGTTAAATGTCAATTATCCGAATCCCTTTAATCCATCTACCCACATTCCATTCAATATCGATTTAGATGGAAATATCTCTTTAGTGGTATATGATGTGCTTGGAAGGCCCGTTAGAGAGATTTACAGTGGCTGGATTCAAGCCGGTTGGCATGAAATGATTTGGGATGGCTTAGACGNTAATGGTCGTGAAGCAGCTAGCGGTGTTTATGTTTGTCTTTTGGAGAGTAAAAAAGAATCTCAAAATATTAGCATGGTTTTATTGCGATGAACAATATATCGATAAAGATNAATTGTGGATTCTTCTGGCTCTTATTTTTCTCTTGGTCACGATTAATGGCAGCTACGATAGAAATAAGTAGTCCGACGTTGATCGAAACGAATCGTCTTGAGATAGGGCAGACGATTCCAATAGAANTTAGAATCAATACTGGAGATGAAACAATAACAGGATATAGTATTCATCTATCTTACGACCCTAATGTTATTTCTGTGGATTCTTATATAGGGCCAGATGGTGAGGAAAACCCATTTCTAAGTGGGGATTTTTTAAATGGGATTGTACTTCAAAATACGGTTAGAAATATTGATGGTAAGAATGTTTTGAGCTACGTAGAGGCCGTTGGTGGTGCGCCNAGGAAAGGTGTAAAAGGGNAGGGTGTCGTTGCTCGTATTAATTTCACCGCTTTGCGTAGGGTTAGCGGTGATACAACCTCAATTTTTGTACAAGAATCTTTCGCTGATTTTAAATCACATTATGTTTCCGATGGAACTCCAGGACGTGAGATGTATTTTGTAACCCCCATTCAGCCTGTAACCATAAGTATAACGGGTTTTAGTATGGATCCCTTGCCCGATCTCGATCTTATAGACGGCAAATCGGAAGTAGTGTTTGATTTAGACCAGTATGTTGACACTTTATTCGCAGATGTTGTTTGGACGAATTCTCGCTTGAGTGAGATCTCCACATTTATTGATGAGGAAACAAATGAAGTAACGATGAAGCCTGAAAACCTGTTTGTGGGTAAAAGACGAATGATATTTACCGCTTACGATTTAAATGAAGGCATCTCTGTGTCAGATACTATATCACTAAATGTTCGTTCGGTCCCTATTATAAAAAATTTACCGAATAAGGTGGAATTTCTTGAAGATGGTGAGGATAAGTCGATTGACCTTGACAGCAAAGTTACGGACTTAGATGACGACCTTAAAGATTTGGTTTGGGAGGCAAGATCTGGTGAGGGGATAAATGTAACGATTGACCCGATTTCTAATATTGTGACTTTTACTTCTAACCCGGATTACTTCGGAAATAATTTTGTTGAATTTTTTGTTATAGATAGCTTTGGTTTAACCGACTCGCTTAGAATACCAGTAGAGGTAACTCCAGTGAATGATACGCCGGAAGCTTTTACTCCTACTCCAATTTATCCAGTTATAAATGGCCCTCCCGTGACAGTTCCTTTAAAAGAATTTTTTATGGATGTTGATGATTCCTTAGACTCACTTCAGATATTTTTTGAACCCCAAGACGGTGTTAGTGTAGAATTATCGGGCGATAATATTTTGGTCTCTGGGAATAAGCTGGGTCGAAGTATGGTCACGATTCATGCTCAGGATATATCCGGTATGAGTGCAGAGACAAGGCAGATAGTATTCGTATTGGAAGAGGGACAATCTATAGGCCCTGAATTGGCTCAATTTCCATCGATGCGAATTCCGATTGGTGGTAANGNTCAGTTAAGCTTAACNGGAAAAGTTGTGGACGATCAACCTGAAGAAGAAATAGTTTGGAGTGTGGAGGCTGATAGTGGTTTTGTCGCAGATATATCTGATGAAATATTGTATGTTGCTGCTGATTACGGCTTCAGNGGGATGGGAGAATTGGTGGTAACGGCCACAGATAGTCAGGGAAATTTTGACCGCGAAAAAATAATNGTTTATGTCCAAGATGGTGAAGATAGCTTAGGGCCAATTATCTCCGTTACTGGTAAAATAGGATTACGGACTGGAGAAATCTCTAGTTTTTTTGTGGATGATTGGGTGGATGATCCTGATCACCAAGATTCTCTATTAAATTGGACTTTTGTTTCTACGTCGGGCATTATTTCACAGTATGATAGTTCGGAAAGAGAATTGTTTGTTCGGGCGGAAGATTCGCTCGTTGAACCCGCTTCGATAACCTTAAGGGTCAGTGACCCTGATGGAAATATTGATGAGACTACGTTGCCTGTTTTGTTCGCTAGGAACGGTGAACCACCAAAGTTAGCTCCTTTGCCTAAAGTTAATTTGGAGCAGAGTGGCGACGAGGCGAAGGTCGATCTGGACGATTTTGCATACGATGATATGGATCGTGAAAGTGAATTAATCTGGGAAATAGATTATGAACCCGGAGTTAATGTGTCCTACAATCCNATCAGTCATGATTTGTTGATTCAGCGGGAAGATATTTATGGATTAGAGGGTGCTCCTCTATCTGNTCAGGTCTTAGTGAAGGCACAGGATACTAGTGGTTTAGAAAAAGCGGGTCGCATTGACGTGGGTTTGCCGCCGATCTTTGAATTTTCTCCGCTTCCTACTGTGGAATTGTATTCAGGAAATGCTGATTCGTCGCTTTTGCTAAATGAATATGTAATATCGCCAGAGGGCCGACCTAATCCNGTTTTAATTTGGAGCGTTGATTCAACAAACGAAATTGCNGCCGAAATAGACTCAACCTCTAAAAGGCTTCATTTGCGAACGTTTCAGGAAGGATATANAGGAAGTCAAAATATACAGTTAAGAGCTATGGACTCAACGGGTCGGATTCGAACTGCAGATCTTCGCGTAATTGTTAAAGGCTTAGGCTTACCTCCCCAATTACGNTCTTTTCCGAGGTTAGAAATACAGCAGGGGAATATTGATTCAACGATCGACCTTGATGATTATGTGGTAGATGACAATCCAGATTCTAGGTTGATTTGGAACGTTACTAGTAATGATGATCTTCCNGTTTCAATNGATCCCGANACNCGGATTTTGACTATCGATGCCAGAGAGACCCAGGCGTCATTGGAGACACTTAAATTTATTGTTCGTGATCCAGCGGGGAATGTAGACGCTGGATCTATGGAGGTGGGAATTCTTCGTGGAGGAAAACCTCCAAAAATTGGCCTCTTACCTCAAATTGTATTGAAAGAAGGTGGTCGCGANCAACAGGTCAATCTTGTGCCATATATTACTGATGAAGACACACCGACTGATAGCATAAAGTTATCTGTGGAAGCTGAAGCGGGTGTTGCCGCTCGTATTTCCGATGGGCAAATCATCCTATCTATTCCCGGCGGACAAAGAGGAAGTCGTTTACTTAATATAATAGCTACAGATCCGCAGGGTAACGCAGATGTAGCCGAACTTAAAGTACTAATCGATCAAGATGAGGAAGTACCAGAACTAACTTTAGATATTGTACGTCATCCCATATTTTCAGAAGAATTAGGCATATTCATTAATGTAAATGAGACGCTTGTAAGTTCTCCTTCCATTACTGTTGGACAAGATAGTCTTTTCGTTGAACAGGTCGGAAATAATGTCTTTAAAGCTGCACTAATACACCCAAGTGCCCCAAAACAAAGTGTAGTAGTGATAGAGGCTGAAGCTCAAGATTTGTCAGGTAATATTGGTGTTAAGCGTCAGGAAATCAGTCTGGCTTGGATGGATGAACAGGGGGGAAATGTTCGTAGTCCGGACCCCGAAGTTATGCTTAATGTGTCTTCCGGAGCATCAAGGGCCGGGCAATTAGCTGTTGTTTACAAGTTGGATCCTCAGAAAACTCCAGAGGATAGCGAGGGAGAACCGGTTTTTTCAATAGATTTGGAGCGAGGGAAAAAGTTGAAGTCTCCGGTGACCGTGAATTTCCTGACTCCCTCAAAAGAGAATTTAGACTTCGGGTTGTTGCGCTGGGATGACGGGCAACAGGAATGGATTGATTTACCTACAAGCATAGATCCTCAAACGGGTTGGCTATCTACAACAGTTGAAGATCTTGGCTTATTTCGCAAGGGAGTAGTTTCTCCAGAGAACAGATTAGATAACAATTCCTTCCGGATCTATCCAAATCCCTGGCGTCCGGATAATAGATTGAATGTACGAGTAGATTATAGAGTTAAATATCCCGGCCAAATCCAAATAAAGATTTTTAATGCATTAGGCACACCGATCCGAATTCTTTCTGATGAATATCAGGAAGTTGGAGCTTGGAGTGTCCAGTGGGATGGCTTGGATGGTATAGGGCAGAGAGTGGCAAGCGGAGTTTATTATTTTGAACTTCAAAATTATAGCCGTCGTGAGAGGGCTGCATTGGTGCTAATTCGTTGATTTTGAGAAAATGGCTATGATAAAACCAATATTAAACACCATATTTATAATTTTTCTCTACCCGCAAGTAGGGATACTGGTGGCTGAGACCAATGAATGGTCAAACGATGGAGTTGGTATTACTTCAACTGTAAATGTTATCGATTTTCATGAGGGGCATTTAGATACACTGTACGCGGGATCTGCACATGGCTTGTATCGGAGTGATAATGGCGGTCGTAACTGGCAACTTCGTGGGGGATCCTTGGTCGATAGAGGTGTGCTTAGCCTCGCAATCAACCCTGAAAAGCCTAAAATAGTCTACGCGGGAACTCGGTCAGGTTTGTGGGTAAGTGAGGATGCCGGTACAAACTGGAACTCGGTTGGTGATTTTTTTACAGGGGTTCTTAGTCTCTCGACTAGTATGAATAGTCGTGTCTTTGCTGGGACGTTTGGCCAGGGTGTTTTTCGAAGTATAGATGGAGGAGTTACTTGGGAAAATGTAAGTTCTAATTTTTCATCTGAGATTGTTTTTGTGGTAGAAGTTAATCCATTCAACTCAGATATAGTCTTTGCTGGGACTTCTAATGGGATGTATAAAAGCTTAGATGCCGGATTAAATTGGACTAGCGCTAAGGAATTTACTGGTTTAAGTGTCCGCAGTATTTCTATGGGAACTGGGGCTGGAAGCGGCATGATTGTTGCATCTACTTTTGGTAAAGGTGTCTTCGTTAGTAATGATAATGGAGACAATTGGCAAAACCAAAATAAAGGCTTAACCGATTTGAATGTACGTGTCGTAGCAATCGATTCGGAAATACCGGGTTTGCTTTATGCAGGCACTTCATCAGAGGGATTTTTCCGTAGTAAAGATAGTGGTCGAACTTGGTCTTCGATAAATAATGGCTTACCAAATCTCTCGGTTCGAACTATTTCATTGATACCTGGAAATGACCGAAGAGTATTAGTTGGAACTGCTGGATTAGCTGTTTCTTCTATTGATTTTGTTCCAGAGCCACGAATTAGGTTTGGTGATTCCGAGTTGGATTTTGGTACAATGAAGTTGTCAGAAAAAGGCTACGCAACGCTTAAAATATTTAATGATGGGACGGATGAACTTATTATTTCTGAAATAAGCACCATGGATAGCGGAAATTTTTCTGTTATTTCGGACGAATTCGTTATTCCAACTGGAAGTTCCCAAGACATCCAAATTGACTTTCATCCTATTTATATGGGTGAGATTTTAGAAAATATTGAAATAAAAAGTAACGATCGAGATATGCCCGTATTTAATCTGACGGTTAGGGGGGTTGGACAGGATGAATTGTTGACCCTGACTCCGTCTCAGGTCCAATTTGATGATGTTGTCCTTGGTTCCTACGTGGATACTTTCGTTGTCCTCTCAAATCGCGGAAATATATCATCTAAGTTGCGGAATGCTTATTTTGAAAACGATTCCTTTCGTTTGATGAGTGATATTCCTGACTTATTACTATCTGATTCTGAGGTGAAATTACAACTTCGTTTTATACCTTCTGAAGCAAAAGGTATATCTTCTCGTTTTGTGGTTTTAGGAGAGGATGATTCAAGAGTAGAAGCATCCGTAGATGGTATTGGATCGGCATCTGAATTAACGCTTTCTACAACGTCGCTTGATTTTTCTACGGTAGATTTAGTTTCAGATTCATTAGGAGTGGTTGTAATAAGCAATAGTGGAAATCTTCCGCTAAAGGTAAATGAACTGTTTGTAGAGGGAGATGGGTTCACGGTTGCATCAGAGGAAAGCTTCATAGTTAATCCTGCAGAAGAATATCAGGTTTTTATTCGATTTTCCCCAAAGATATCAGGAGAATATATTGGTCAATTATTGATAAAAAGCGATGCAAGAATTAATACTGAGGTTCGAGTGCCGTTAAGGGGTATTGGCAGTGCTCTGGCCCTAAAAGCACAAAAGGGTTTTCATGTTGGTCAAGGTATATCAATGATGATGAACGCCGATTTAAATTCTGATGGTTCGATTGATATTGCTTTGGCGGATAGTGCGTCCGGCTCAATTCGGATTCTATTTAATGATGGTAATGGTAACTTTTCCACCGAACAGAAATTACCTTCAAATATTTCACTTTACGGAGATTGGGAAAGTCCGGCCTCCATTGCAGTTGCTCAGGTATATGGTGATGAATTTGATTTAATTGTAGCAGACCCAATGGCTAGATCCCTATCCGTACTCAAAAACGACGGTACGGGAAACTTCAATTCAGATAGGAATGACATATACATAGGTTATACCGTTTCAGATGTTTTA
>NZPK01000034.1 GCA_002693325.1 Gemmatimonadota bacterium
ATAAATCTTTGAGCTCATTAAAAAGTAAATCAATTGCCTCTAACCACATCAAGGGATTTGAATAAACCTCATGCTTTGTTTCTCCATTTAAAAAACCATTAGACTGATCGCCTATTGATCCTATTCCTAATCCACTCTTCGGATCAGCAACATGTACGTAAATAATGTTGTCATTTTGTGCTGATGAGATATTCTGCGGATTAATTGGAGTATAGTTTAAGTAGTACTGATATCCACCGACGGGCACTGATTTATCCTGCCAGGTAATATCACGTCCAAGAACTTTAAAGTAAGCATGATGATTAACATTATTTTCACCACTAAACCCAAAACCTTCCTTTAATCCCCCAACAAAAGCCATGTAGATATTTGATGAGTCTGGATTCATAGCTAATACAGGACTTTGGAGAAAGACATCTGAGGTCTTTATACCATCTTGTTCCGAGGTATCTGAATCATCATCAACAACTTTTTCAGGTAAAGACCAATCAGATCCGTTAAATCGTGCATAATAAAGATCCTGCTCTCCGGCACCACTATACCCTGCACTAAAAGCAATATGTATATCCCCAAATTGACTTTTTCGCTCATCCAAAATGGCTGAAACACGATCTGTCCATTCCCAATCTAACTCGACTGAATAATTAGTTCCCGCTCCAGGGAATACGCCATTGCTCCCCTCTCTCCATAAAGGTTTGTCTCCATCCCATTGTGCAGTCGACCCAATTGATCCGGTATCGTCATAGAAATTAAAATGAATACCTTGATTACCACTACCATCTGCAAATTTATATAGAGCATATACTCTATCGGGGAATGCAGATCGGTCTACCGCAATGCTCGGGAAATAATATGCCACATCAGTCTTGATACCAGAATTATTTGCCGTTTCATCTACGAAGTTAGCTAGGAATGCTCCATCTGCATTCTGATTCCATCCAGAGCTACTTACTACATTCCATGTTGCGTCAGTGGCTAGTCTCTTGTGCTCGATTCGATTGTCAGAATCATTAAAATAAGTGACATGGAGTGCATTATTATCTCCTATACCGACATCTACTCCTACTCCTCGGTCTCCATTTGGTGTTAGACGGACACCCCCTGTACCAGTTGTCCCAGATTCTCCTATCCCAACCAGAGTTATGCCGCCATTGGTATACTTCGCTCTCGATAACATAATATCATCTGAACCACTACCATCGCTTATACCACGGGAATANGCGATAAAAATCTGGTCACGATCATCGATTGCTAAACGGGGGAAACCACAGCTACGACTTTCTACTTTGCCTACTGAAGTATCATTAACTTTTAATGGAGTTTTCCAACTATTCCCCCCATCTTCAGAATAAGCTAAATAAATATTCTGATTACGTTCTCGGTCTCCCGTCGAAATAAAAGCATAAGCAATTCGAGGATTCCCACGACTATCAACTTCTAAATCTATAGTTGAGAATCCTTTACCATTACCGTCTGCCTGTAGCCCATGGTGAACAAGACTAACATATCTCGGAGAGTCAAATGTTGCTCCTCCATCATCACTTCTTGCATACAGAACTTGATAAAGAGGAGTACTTCCTCCAGTATATGGAAAAGAACTTCGAGGTGTAGATCCCGTTTGTTCTATCCACGCCATATGTATTCCATTTGGGTCGAGTAGATTGCCCTGAGGTAACGAACGAGACATAGCCACATCAACATGCATNCCATCNGTGTCAATACTTCCAATCTTCACACTACGTTCGATACTATGAAAATGTCCTATTACAGGATACTCAGAGCTTGCCGATTGATCTAAGTCAACAAGTACATTAATAGTTTTGCTAACTACAACATCAGGAGCAATTGTGCTGTCTTCNTGAGAAAAAACTACNGGNGTCTTGTTCTCAAATGTTGGTTTTGCAGCAAATAGATCTGAATGGCAGATGTTCATTGCAAAAAATAAAAAAGACCATATCCGTTTCATTTCTTTACTTAACCAATGTCATTTTTTTAGTCAGTCGNAAGCTATCTGTTTCTAACATGTAAAAATACATACCAGCAGCAGCTAAATGGCCTGATGTTTCTCGACCATTCCAATTGATCGTATAATATCCAGGATCTAACGACTGATTGATTAACGTTGCAATCTTTTGGCCTAATAGATTGAATACCGCAAGTTGAACATGCGAACGATCGGATAGTGACAAGGGAATATTTGTTGTCGGATTAAATGGATTTGGGAAATTCTGCAATAATTCTGTTTTATCGGGTAAAATCAACTCCACTAGTGTTTTTTTAATTTCAACGTTTTGCTTTTCGTAGCTCGAATTAAGCAATAAACTGCTTTTGATTGAAAGAGCCGAAAGAGGATTATCATTCAGAACTTCAAATCTCAAACGACCTAGCTGTTTATCACCACTCGCTGACCAATGTTTCCCATAGCGCGACCCTAATATGATCAATTCTCCTTGAATATCCTGAAAAGCCATAAAAACAGCCCCGGCCGGATTTTCATTAAACACATTTCCACTACGTGTTTCGGTAAGAAGGGGTCTCAAAACTAAGGGGTCATATTTAAATCCNACCTCATACCCAGCTAACNTACTCAAATCCGTCGCAAGAACAGAGAATTCGATNTTTTGACCAATTGTGATATCACTCTTAACATCGAAAAGTGGATCAATTTTCAAAGTAACGGGTTCGATATCAGGGATAATATCTTTAAAAACAGGTGGGGCACCGAAGCCTNCATAATTTCCAAAATTCGAAGTGGTAGCCGTTAAATCTGAAGCCCCTACCTTGCCATCGTTATTTAAATCGGCGTATGATTGTCCAGTCCCCCAAGCTGCAATAATCATATTNACATCGTCTTCGTTTATCTCATTATCGCCACTTACGTCCCCAGCAATCAACCGTCGACCGCTATTTCCCAACAACGAAGATGGATCACCTCGCAAATCCGAAGCAAAAAACCCTTGAACATCAGTACCNACTGTCACGGTTTGTCCATTCACTAAAGTAAACGTATCCGTACGNGCACTTAGATGACTAGTATCTTTTACCGTCAGAACATAGCGGCCAGCTGGGACATCCGTAAGTAATAAAGCCCCACTATTATTTGTTNTCACCTCAAGAGAATCACGTGTTGCAGTATGATCATCATTCGTGGCCAAAAATATCGCATCAGATATATCAATCGTACTTCCTGGATGACGAAGATGAATATCTAACAATGTTGTATGATTGCCATCTCCAAGGCTACGTCCTTCAAGCTCAACAACCGCAGATATTTGTCCACGAGATTCTCGCTTGAATTGGGGGTTTGAAACACTTAACCCATCACCCGAAACATCGTACGGATCATTTTTCCCTTGGAATCCAAGTACCGTGCCTGTTTCCCCAGTCGAAAAAACGACCGAAGGGGTAGAAGCTAAATTAGTAGTAGGAACTAACTGTAATCGGGCCAGGGGGACAGGATTATTAGGAGTGCCAATTTGTTGCCCGCCAAAAGTCGCTTTTGAAAAACGAAGCTGTTTAGCACTTGTTTTATAGGAATTTTCTAAAGGACTAGTATTAGGAAAAACATTATTTAAATCGAGAAAAGGCTGTAACCCAGGATCCTCACCCTGATCTACCAAAGAAAAGCTATTATCCCCAAGCTTTACGATCAACTGGATAAAATTTATAGCATTGGGATGTTGGACCACTACATCTACCGTCACCGTATCACCAACAGAAACCACTTGGTCAGTTGGGCTGAAGCTTATATTAGGTTTTGCTCCAGCAGCTCCGATTGATAACGCGGAGATACTTCTACTAAAAGTGGTAGCACTATTATTATTAAACGTTGGGTCTTCGGAAATTGCTGCATAGATATAATAAGACGTCGAAGCCGAACCAAACAATCTCGTATTCCAATCAAAGAAATCAGCACTATCTTCTCTGATTTCACTTATAACTCCATTTGTCAAACCATTACTACTATTTATNAAAAATCCATGGTGACCCACGTCAGATTCTAGACCAGTTAAATTATTTAGGTCACCTTTAGTCGAAGCATATAATCTTATATAAGCNTTATCAGTTCCAACAAGATCATCGACCCAATAATCTTCCCAATTCAATCGAATTATATCGTTTTTGGCAAATGATCCGTAGCTACTTAATTTAGAGTTTTGTAATTGAATGTAAGGTGTGTGCGTAACCGAAATAGATCCTCCAACAGATATTGAAGAATTCCCATTTTCATCTGTTATTACTGCATATAACCATATCTTACTCCCACTTTCAGGCAAATCATAATCGGCATTCCTGAAGTCCCACATATACATATCACCACGACCTTCAAGGTCCTCACTCAAACCTTTAGCAATGGCGCGTGTGTTTTGCGCACGAATAAGGGAATCTGGATTGGATTCATAGTTTATAACCAAAGGGCTATCGGTCGTGTAATACAAATCTATCAAAGCATTATTATCAAAATCTCCATCACTTCTTCCTTTTTGCCACTGAATAGCATATACAGGTTGAGATCCACTATCAATGTTTCTATGCGTATCTCTTGAGGGTTCGTAAAAAGTAAAAGATGGCGAGTGTTGGACTTTCAAAGTATGATCACTTTGGCCTACGCTAACATNATCAGAGTCACTTGCCACCAAATAGATATAGTAAGAGCCCTCTTTCACTAACTGTGAATCGATCACAGAGCCAACTCTCACTGCGACTGAATCCGTCAAATCCCAGCTGTATTCCTTTAAACTACTGCTTAATCGTTCCGTACGAGGAATTGGGATTCCTCTGATACCGGCAACGCTTTTTCCTAATGCAAACTGTTGATTGGGAAATGTACCACTCACAGAAACGGAATTAATACCACTCACCGAGGAATAAAATAATTGTAGCTCTGTAGATCCCTGCAAATCATAATCTCTGACGAGAAAATCTAAATCATAAGGATTACTATGTTTCCCAGTTCGAATTCCTGTATTTACTGTATCAGGCGAAATAGGGTCTAATTGAATGATGTTCGGTACATGCTTTATCTCAATTGGACCTGGACTACGAACAAAAACAGGCGGGTTTTTTTGATCATCTGCTACAAGATAAATATAATATTTCCCACTTGGAACTTTTGTAATACTGGCAAATAATTTNTTGCTTAATGCTAAGGATGGTGAATCCCAAGTATAACGCCCTTTAATATCTTCAAGGAAATCCCCTGATCCATCTGATGAGACATTTGGATCATCGTTCTCATCGACAATCAATGTTCCAAATATCTTNACCTCTTGCACTGTNGACAACGATGGATTAGCCGAAAAATAAAGTGACGATTTTAAACCTATCCCACTACTAAAATCATCATCCCGATCAGAGATTTTGTATTCAATNACGTAAGATTGGCTTGCGACATCACCTATTCCATCTGGTTGAAAAACTTCAACAACGGGACTAGTGTTAGAATCTACAATATCAATATCTGCACCAATCATAAAAAATGACCCAGTAGAAACAAAAGAGCCTACCGGATCACTTCCAATTCGAATTGATCTAGCTCCGATCCCTCTTCCATATGCACTTGCAGTGCTACTAATAATAGACTGAATATTTGTAGACGAATCACTTCCAAGAACATTTAGCTTTACTAAAAGTCCTATCTTATCGTCATCATCACCCCACTCCTGTCCGGAACTAGTATCTTCGTTTATTCGACCCTCGAAGTATTTATCGTCATCACGAAGTATCGCACCTGTCCCTATTGCATCCCATTCACCAGCCAAAAAACCATCCGTCGTACCATAACCTCTTGCACCTAATCCTTGACCATTATAGTTGTCAGCAACATGTACAAAAACAGGGTTATTCTCAATTTCATTATTAACTTTATGAGGCCGAGTTGGTAAGTAACGTAAATTATAAGCAAATGCCCCAACTGGGGACGAAACATCTTCAGAACTAATCGCCCTTCCCAAAACTTTAACATAGGCATGGTGATCNACATTACTAATTCCGTTGACACCCAATCCTTCTCCCTTTCCACCGGAAAAAGCTAGATACAAACTTGTGTCTTTAGAAGCCTTTGCTAAAGCAGGCGATCCTAAAAAAATATCGTTAGTTGCGATTCCATCTTCAATGGCTATATCCGAATCATCATCAGCAACTTTCTCAGGTAATGTCCAACTTGTTCCGTTAAAATAACCGTAATAAATATCATGTTCACCGTTTCCTGAAGAATAACCTGCACTGAAAGCTATATGAAGAGCACCTCGATTTGATTGCTGTTCATCAACTAAAGCAGCGACTCTCTCCGTAACGGTCCAATCCAACTCAATGTTATAATTGTTACTTCCATCGCTGAAAACTGGAGACGTAGCCGTACTCCAGATCGGTGCAGCAGCAGTAGGATCCCAACCAGCACTTCCACCTATAGAATTGTCGTATTTGTAACTATTGTATGCGACCGTCTCAAACGTATTATCACCAAATTTGTAAATCGCATAGATACGATTCGGAGAGCTGTTTCGATCAACAGCTACAGTTGGAAAATAAAAATCCGCCTCATCCTCAAGAGCAGCTACAGTCGCCTCATCAATAAAATCATCAACATCTGCACCATTAGCATTCTGATTCCATCCTGATGAATTAGTTGACTCCCAAGAATCACCTAACAACGTCTTGTGCTCTATATCATTATTCGTATCGTTAAAATAGACAATGTGAAGAACATCTCCTGTACCAAAATCAATATCAGGTCCTGTTTCCCTACCGGCATCCGGGGAGAGCCTTACTCCACCGCTACTCCCCATATTACCGGTTGCTCCCACTGGTATTGCATTAAACGGGGACAACGTCTGATCAATATGTGCCAACATAATATCGTCATTGCCGGTACCCTGAGTCGATCCACGAACATACGTAACATAAATTTGATCGCGCTGATCTATTGCAATTCTCGGGAAGGCCGCAGATCGACCTTCCGTATTTCCNGAAGTGATCGTGTCGTTTAATACTATAGCCTGATTCGTCGGCAACCACGAGGATCCACCATTTTGAGAATAATTGAAATAAACNTTATCAGCATCCCCACTTCCACTAAATTTAGCCGTATGGCCGTCAGGCGAATGGTTCATAGCATAAGCTACGCGAGGATTCCCTCGACTGTCGACCTCAATATCTAAAGTTGAAAACCCACTGCTACTGCCAGCAACATTAATAGTCATTAAATCAAAACGCAAGGCTCCGGATACACTTACGGGGGAAGAAAAAGTTGCACCTTGGTCGTTACTTCGTGCATACCGTACAAAATAGACCGGAGTAGACANATCAGATTNTTTTTCCTGACTAATCCAAGCCATATGCAATGAACCATATTCATCAACAGCAATATCTGTCTGCAAACCATCCACATCGGCTGACTCAATCTGCAGACTTGTCTCTATATTATGGAAATGCCCTATAACCGGATNAGAAGGAGTCGCCGCTTGATCTAAATCNACTCTAATTTCTATTGGGGAACCGACGATAAAATCTTCTTTTGAAGAGCTATCTCCAATTGAAAAACCCACCGGCGTTCGATTCTCAAATGTTGGCAGTGCCGCGTCTNCCTGTGANCCTAAGCAACCGATAATGACNAAACCAGNACCAATCCGTTGCCACCTAGAGTCGAAAGCAACCAATAGGTTCANTAGAAAGGTGCTAANTTGTAGATTCGTTNTGAGCNAACTCACCATTTTTTTCCTAATTTTTTTTTNACNGCACCGTCAATCGCGTTCGGTNATTAAAAAATTCAGCAACTATGGTGCCATTACTACATCTCTGATAAACTTCAATTTTATACAGTTCCCATNATCTTCTGTGAGAAAAATATTCTTATGGCNGAGGAAAAAAATTCACATTTTCGCCTATTTTTNTTACCNGNCGCAAAAATTGAAGTCAACATGGACGTTGGCACATCTTTTGCCGTCATCCCCTCGGTAATTCGTGATCAAATGTTAAAGGACAAAGTCCATGAAAAACTCACTATCACTTGTAACCGCAATATTAATGATCTACCTTCCAGATCAATTAATGGCAGTTAGTCTCGAATTGAGGCAAGCGGGTGGTAANGTCACCGATAATACAGTCATGGTTGGTGATGAATTTGAAGTTGAGCTATGGGTTGACTCACGAGATAAAATCTTATCCGGTGCAGCCGTTTTTATCAGTTTCGATCCACAGCACTTTGAATTAATCCAAAACGACAAAGGTTACCTGGGTGTACTAAAACCATTCTTACCAGGAAATTTTTTGNCTAATGGAGAAATATTTCGCAATTACCTGTTAGACGAATTAGATCCTGCTGCTAGTACTGCAGGAATTCAAATAGACTATAGTGTTGTCCGAGCAACCGATCAAGGGGCTGGCGCACTAGCAAAATTTGGTCTTAGAGCAATCTCCCCAACTACGAGTACAGAGATCAAAATTGATGAGATGGGATCTCGTGAAACACGCTTCTTCTTGCCAGATGGGAATCAGGATTATTTCCGCTATATAAAACCCCTTGAAATGAAAGTTCAAGGTATTTCCCTAAATAATTTTCCCAATAAAATTGTACTACGACGGTCTGAGACACAAAACATTAACCTAAAGTCATATTTTTTTGATCCAGTATTCGCAATTGAAGATATCGAATGGAATATATCACCTTCTAACGATATACCTGCAATTTTAGATCATAAAAACCATACTTTGACTTTTACTGCACCTCAAGATCATTCGCCTTGGCAAACAATTGTCATCACAGCCAAAAATCCAGAAGGACAAATCGGGTCGGACACGTTAAATATTTTTGTTAATGATCCCCCTATTTTTGAAAGTATTGATAAAATAACAATCAGCGAAGACAGTAAGTTTCATATAAATCTCAATTCTATAATATCGGACGTAGATACAGAATGGACACGCCTTAATTGGTCATCAATAGCGGGTTCAAAGGTTGATATTCAATTAGACGATGAAAAGCAAAGAGCTACTATTTGGCCAGAACAAAATTGGTATGGAACGGACCTTGTTCGTTTAATTGCAACCGATAATTTTAGCTTTTCCGATACTCTTCAATTAGAAATAGAAATCGAACCCATTAACGATCCTCCAACTCTGTTGTTTGCGCCGAACATTCAACTCATTCCAGGTAGATCAGACCAATCAATAAGAATCGAAAATCTGATAGATGATTCTGAAGACAACTACAGTAAACTTGTTCTTACGTGGAGTGGCGAAGAAAATGCGCAACTATCTGTTATAGACGGTTTACTAACTATTTCCTCTAAACCAGGATGGTACGGCACTGAAGAGATTCAACTTCGGGTTGAAGACACGGAAGGTAAATATTCGACAGGTCTCTTAACAGTTACTATTTCACCCACAATGCCGCCAACGACCTTAGAGATACCAAGTCGTATTTTTATTTCGGCAGGAAAAGAAGAAATAATCGACTTGAATAATTGGGTTACAGATCCCGATGATGATGATGGAATGCTGATTTGGGAAATCACGGGAAACCAATCTGTAAGTTTCCAAATTAATAGTCAGAAGATGGGCCTTATAAATTCGCCTAGAGAATTCGTAGGCATAGAAACCCTCAACTTTCAAGTTACTGATTTATCAGGAGGAATCACTGTATTTGATGTAGATATTTATTCGCTACCATCTGACGGGACACCTTTGTTTGCAAAACTACCTGAATTACAAGTTCCCATAAATGGAGTAAACTCGAGTCTTAATCTTGATGACTATATTTTCGACTTTGACAACGACCCTGAAGAACTTTCTTTCTACTTACCAGAAAATAAATCTTTAAACCTGCGCGTAGATCCTCAAAGTCGTGTGCTCATTGTGGAACCAAAAGAACAAATCTTAGCCGGAACAATTACTGTAGATCTGCAAGTAACCGACCCTTTAGGTAATCAAGCAAATCAAAATATAATAATCCACATTATTGATACGAATCGGACTAACGAAAATACATTTTCATTTGTCCGATTTGACACGATTAAGGTTTCTAAAAATGAATCACAAATTATAAATCTTGATCAGTATATTATTGAACCTGAAACAATCGGATCACTGACTTGGAGAATTGAACCGTTGCGAGGAATAGATACGCAACTAAATGGAAATAACTTAACTGTTCGCCGTAATGAAACACCCATAGATAAAAATACAATAAAAATTTATGCAAGCATCAATAATGGACCTGAAGAAATAATACGCATACAGATAGTTGAAAATCCTTCTCAAAACAACACGATCTTGCCCCTGTTTCTATCTACAAATTCTCTTTCTCTTTCATCAGGATCAATAGATAGTAGTATCTTTATAAGTGACTTAATATCCGAATTTAGAACAGAAGACTTTCTATGGGAAATCACGGGAGGAAATCATACGCAAGCCGTAATTAATCCAGAAACAGATCAAATAATCATCAACGCCGGAGAGCATATACATACGGGAGAACGATTTTTACTATCTGGAAAACGCAGTGACGGCTTTCAAGTAGAAGCCTTCTTAGACATATTTATCCTGTCAGATAAAAATAACCACCTATTTGAAAAGCAATACACTATAGGTGTCTTCAGTGATCAGAATGAAGCTCGTGTTTCTGTAGAACATATTCTTTTAGACCATGACGACAATATTGAAAAAATCCAGTGGGAAATACCTGATGATAATCTTGCAGTTTTTTATGACTCCGTTCGAGCTGAGGTAATTTTATCAAACGAGATGCCATGGCATGAAAATCAACAAGTAGAACTAAAAGCTACCAATGCAGAAGGTATCTCCGAGAATATTACGCTAACAACAAATGTTTTTTCTGTTGAGGACAAGAACAGACTTACTCATGAAGACTTCTATGTAGTAATTGTACCGAATATATTACAACCTGACTTTATAGACATATTTGTAGTTAATAAAAAAGAAAATTTGCAACCCCCAAGATTACGTATACTGCAGAGAGACTGGCATGATATCCCTCTAAACGAAATCAGCAAAGAAATATCGCACGGCTTTCACGCCCTTGATTACGGACAAGAAGGCAGCGTTGAAATTTTAGCTTTAACTACAGACAATTCTAACTTATATAGCTCTCAATACACCTTTGACGTAGGTAGTATACCAAATGGTCGCGGCAAATTAATTACAAATAGTAATTTAGCAATTGATCTAAATCCTGGAGCATTTTCATCGGACGCTGTACTAGCTTTTTTACCTGAAGATATGGGAAAAAATCATCCAGAGCTTGTTCAAGTCTCATCAGTATATAACATATATTCACCTCAAAAATACATCCCTAATGGAAGTCGTCTAAGCATTAAGATCCCGCACGGAGTATATCGAAATATCGGATTATATAAATATCACAAGAATAATTGGATTTGGGTGCATTCATCAAATAAGAAACAGCATCTTGAGGCTAATCTAAATTCACTGGGACGTTTCGCGCTTTTTTCTGACTCCACTAAACCAAAAATAATACGGGAAAAAGGATTCAATTGGCTTATTACAGATGAAGGAAGCGGCTTATCTATTGTGGAAATTTTTCACGGGGGAACACCACTAAATTCAGATTCATATAATTGGGATGGGAAAAAATTGAGCGTCTATCCCTCTGTATTGGATCTAGGTAAGACATCTTTGCAGGTTCGCGCAATAGATAATGTCGGGAATGTAGCATTATTAGACATAAAGATTAAATCCAATAATCTGCCCTCAACACCAATACTAATGCAAAACTTCCCAAATCCGTTTAATCCCTCTACCTCAATTCCAATTATACTAGACCATAGATTACCCGTTCTACTTGAAATATTTAACATGACTGGTCAAAAAACTCGTTCATTAATTGATGAATTCTTGAATCCAGGCGTACACGAAATAATTTGGGATAGTCGCGATGATTCAGGAAATCTTGTATCTTCTGGGGTATACGTGTGCCGCTTAACTCTTCCTAACCAAAGTTTGATTAGGAAAATGACGCTGGTTCGCTAAATAGATTTATATAGCCGTTATATACTTTACTTTTAAAACGCGAATATCCCTTCTGTATGAGTCTTACCTGACATCTATGACTCCAGCCTTTAAAAAACTTCCAAGTTTTGCCGTAACCTATATCACCCGCGGTAGTGATGTCTTAATCGAAAAAGCTGAAAGAATTGCGTACAGATTAGACTGTCCGTTATTAGATCGCAATAGAAACACAATCCAATCTCTTCTTGAACAATTTAATCTTGACGCTCTTATCGTAGTTGAACAACATGGATTAACAATCCGCACCTTACATGGACTACTTCGCTACCACCCCAATACTTCTGTGCTAAGAATCACCAATTTATTCCGTGGTCGCAATGATGTGCTTACTGATCTAATGCAATTGAAAAAAGGTGATCGACTTCTAGACTGTACGTGTGGCTTAGGGTCTGACGCAATAACCGGAGCATATATTACTGGAAGTGAAGGCTATGTACTCGCTTTGGAATCCTCACCTATATTAGCTCTNCTCGCTCAANATGGAATGGCATCCTACCAACATCACAATCATGAAGAAGTAACGCAGGCAATGCGTCATGTAAAGGTTAAAAATACTCGCTACCAGGATGANTTACGTGAACTACCAGACAATTCCTTTGACGTCGTCTATTTTGATCCTATGTTCAAAAACAGTATTTCAAAAGCCAACGGAATCGAATTAGTTAGACTTTGGGCAAATTATGAAGTTCCCACGCTTGAAGATATTATTCATGCCAAAAGGATTGCTAATCGTTCAGTCCTACTGAAGGATTCGAATAACAATAAATTATTAAATCTGTTCGATTTCACCATCGTTAAAGTCGGACGCCATTTTTCCTATGGAATAATTCGCTGCGANCATTGATGGAGGAATAATGTATATTTCATGCTGTGCTTGGGGTTTACCAGGTAGNGAAAGTGACGCATTAAGAACACTATCGAAATTACCTTGTTCATCTATTGATATACAATCAGGAACTTATTTAAACCAACATAGTTCAGGAATTACCGAAAAATATCAAAATAAAAAATCATGTATAGGACTGTCATTTAACATGCCAAAAAGTGCGAGTCTGGATAGTCCTTACCGNGAAAAACGCAGAGCAGCCCTATCACATATCAAGTATGGCATAGACCAAGCATCTAAATCAGGAATTGATACCGCCTATATAATACCAGATTTTTCGTATGAACACATATCGTTTTTCAATGACAGTCTATTAAAATCCGCAGACTTGGCGGAAGCTGCTGGCATAAAGTTATGTGTCGAACACTTTCCCCAACGGTCTCTTCCAACAGCATTAAAAACCTTAAAGCATCTACAGGAGCTCAATCATCCCAATCTTTATTTGCTGTTAGACGTAGGGCACTTACAGATTTCTAATGAGGATCCCCAACATATTGTAGAAATCGCAGGCAAAAGGCTTGGTTACGTACACTTAGATGATAACGATGGAAAAAACGATTCCCACTGGGCACTCTGCACAGGAATTATGACCCTAAATAGTTTAAAAAAACTGGTAAAAACTCTTCAATCTTCTTCCTACAGTGGAGCACTTAGCATAGAGTTAAATCCAAGGCTAAGTGCTCCGGTCAAAGCCTTACAAGAGAGCCTTTATATTTTGCAAAGCATATTGCGTTCTTAATGAAGGCAAAAAGATTACAGGCAACTAAAACCTTCTAAAAATCATTTAATAACCACTTCTTTACCTTTTTCAGCTGAATTATAAATTCCATCTAGCATTTTCTGGACCATGAGTCCATGCTCTCCTGGTGCAACAGTTGGCTTATTGTATAAAACATGATCAACAAAATTGCGCATCTTAGCTTGAAATGCGTCTTCATTAGGCAACCAATGAGGCTTGGTATTCACCATGTAATCATTCTCGTCACTGAATAAACCTGGCGGATCCCAGGAAGCACCACCTTTTTCACCCATAATTGTGAAATTCCATGCCTCTTTCTCTATATGTGCGGCAAAACTTGCTTCAAGATGTAACGTCGCTCCATTGTCAAATCGAATAAGGCCAACAGCTAAGTCTTCAACGGTATAGGTCTTGTGGTCCCAATTGGGCCATTGCGAAACAACATTGGACTTTTTATCGCCAAGATAAGTGTAAATACTACCACTAGCTGCGACGGGCTTGGGTGACCCCATAACAAAGTGCGTCATCTCGAGAGCATGTACTCCAATATCAATCATCGGACCACCACCTTGCAGATCTTTTCTGCCAAAAACTCCCCAGTTAGGTATTCCACGACGGCGCAAGGCATGAACACGAGCATAAAGGACTTTTCCCAATTGTCCACGATCAACAGCATTTTTAATAAACGAAGTCTTCGAATCAAAACGATATTGAAAACCTATTACTAATTTCCGCCTATTTTTTTTCGCTGCAGCCAACATACGATTGCCTTCTCGAGCATTCATAGCCAAAGGCTTTTCAACTATGACATGAGCACCCGAATTAAGTGCATCAATCGAACAAGGAGCATGCATACCATTGGGCGTACAGACACTAACAGCATCGGGCTTTACCACTCTTAGCATTTTTTTATAATCCGTAAATGCTTCTCCAATTGAAAATTCTTCGCACCTTTTTTCTACATTTTCCATAACAACATCAGCAGCAGATACCAACTCAACGTCTTCCATTTTACTTAGGTAATTCATATGAGCTCCGGCAATACCTCCAGCTCCAATAAATGCAACACGCAACTTCTTTTTTGCCATTTCTTAAAATTCTCCGATCAATAGGTAAGGTTAATGAGGTTTAGTCTCGAACTTTCATTTCTACACAAACAATTTAAACATCAAAACTTTGGTAAGTCGAAATAATTTCTCTAACACCATCGCACCCATCTATTCCGCGACCAGGGTGCACTATGTGACAAAAACGAAATGTACGAGTTTCCCCATTGGGTATTACCCAACTACCATCAATACTATCGTCGCCTTTAAAGTCATGGACTCCAAATGGATTTGCCGTAAATAATCCATATCCTCTAACATGCCAATACGTCGGATACAAAGGATTTTGGCAATGATCGACAACTGTATGTCCCCATTCTACCCCGTCTGAAAGCGGACCAGAATAATCCACCCACTCTGCCCTTACTCCCCAAGTAGTTTCCACACCTTGTCCATTCTGATATATCTGACCTTCAGAGTTTTCTATCCGACCGTTCCCTTTAGCATCCATAGACGTAGGCACGCGTATAGAATAGAGTCCGCCCTCTTTAGTGTCGCCAAATTTGACCTCCCCATGACATGCCCGGAATTCGCTGGTATGATTCAATATCCGTATCAAACCCTTACAACTTATTTGAATAGTGCGCCTTTCCTCTAATAATTGTTCACCGTTTGGACCGAACCAATCTACGATACCGTCTATTTGGCCTGCGTCTCCAATCATTCCCACCTTCGGTTGGCCTCTTTGCAACATTATTCCATGATTTAGGCTTTCATCCCAAAGATTAAAACCGTTAACCAAACCATGTGCAGTATATACGCTACGATGATGATAATGATCCTGAGTTTCTCCTTCTATATTATCAATCGGGAACCCTCTAGTCAGGGGCGTCCCTTCTGGCGTCAGCATTGGGTATAGGAAAGGCCTACACGCATAATGACCAAACCTATATTCCGTAAAAATTTTTCCGTCTATGACTACCTCAACAACATCCTTATTTGATTTTAATTCCATTTCAATCATTTAAATATCTCCACTAAATATCTCCACGTCCTAAATTGACCATATAAGCATTAATGATGCTTATATTTTTTAGCTACTATAAACCAAAAGACTAAAAGTACAATATTATTTTCACCACTACCAGCAACCGGCGTTATGATAGCTTTTTTTAGCTTACTATGCAAACGCAAATGCCTTTTGGAGGACGGGAAATAAATCCATGAAAAAAATTATTGTTGGTGATGTTCATGGTTGTGCAGATGAATTGAATGAAATAATTTTGAAAACCAAATTCTCATTAGGATCTGATATTCTGTATTTAACCGGCGATGCTTTTGCTCGCGGTCCAAATCCATTAGGTGTTTGGCAAACCATAGTGAAAAGTCAGGCCAAGATGGTTTTGGGAAATCATGATGTTCGTTTAAGAGAGCAATTAGGCATGATTTTGGCCAACAAAGATCCGGGTCCGCTAAAGGCTGATCAATATTATACGATATGTCAATTAGAGTCTGTTCATACAGAAGTCTTCGATTGGCTTTCTAATTGTCCTTTATTTATTAAGACTAAACAGTTTTTGCTAGTTCATGCAGGCATCAATCCCATACTCGGACTGTCTGGAACGTCATTCGATGAATTTATTTCTATAAGAACCTGGCCAAATAAAATAAAAAGTCTAAAGGGACAAAGATGGCATGACTTCTATAAAAAAATGCATCCTCTTTTAATATTTGGTCACGATGCTCCAAACGGATTAGTTGAAAAAAAAGATAAAGGTAATACATATCTGATTGGCTTAGATACAGGATGCGTATATGGAGGTAAATTAACTGCTTATTCAATTACGGAAGAAACATTGATACAGGTCGACAGCAAAAAGTAAAACAATCTCCCGAAACGATTTAAATTTCAAATTTCTGCACGGGAAACAAAGTCCTTGAATACTTTTTCCAACATGGAACTATACATAGATTCAGGATGAAACTGCAAACCTANAAGACGCCCCTCTTCTCCTTCAATCCCTTCAATTAATCCATCATTTGAAATTGCGTTCACACGTAAACCCACTCCAACTTCTTTAATAGCCTGTATATGAAAACTATTAACCAATAATTGTTGTTTTCTAATAATTTCTACAAGGACCGTTTCTTTTTGCACATCAACAATATGCTCAATCAATTCACCCCCACTTCTTTTCGGAGAATGTGGTAATATACCAAGTTGCTCTTGAACATCAGCATAAATAGTGCCGCCCATTTGCGAATTAATAAATTGCATTCCGTAGCAAATTCCGAGTATTGGACGTTTACGTTCCATGACAGAATTGAATATGCCAATATCACTATTCCATCTACGTTCACAAACCGGTGGTAGATCTTTGGGCAATCGGCCAACCAATCCCCGAGTTATACCTGGCCCTCCAGTTATAACCAATGCATCGACTTTACATGCTAACTCATCATAAACACTACGAGTACCTTTACAGGTGGGAATTATAAATGGAATCCCGCCCGCTTCGGCAATAGCGTCAGTATAATTAGTCGATAATTCCTGATTATTGTCGATTAGACTGGTCGTTATCCCAATCACAGGTTTATTCATCATTAGTCTATATTCGCGTCTTAAGTCTTGAGAAATGAATCTCATCCTTCAATTCAACACTCGCCGCAAGACAACAGATATATTTTCTCCGCGGGTCCAAATCCTCACAAGTACTTCGAATAACACTACGCTCATCCGGATCTGCTGGTTCATAACGCCAAAAGTAATCATTAAATTTGAATATCTCATCTCTATTTTTTTCGAGACGAATCTCGCGCAAACAATTAACTATATCTATTTCAGTAGAACAAGACTTTATTGCATTGATAATTTGTACTTCCGATAGATTCAAAAATTCTAAAACNAGTTTATCTAAATTGGAGCGATCTCCAAATTTGTATATCCCCAACATGTTATACTTATTAGCGATTCCCTTATCTATGAGACGNGCTAAGCCTGCAATACCATCTATACTGGTATCATAAACACTACGTGGCGGACGTCGACGTAGATCAACTATGTTGAAACTTTTTTGATCATCAAAATCCATCAGATCAAAAAACGTGTCTGCCACACTCCCATCACAGCCCACCTCNAGTCGACGAGCAAGAAAAGCNTCTCTCTCTTCTGCGAAANATCCAAAATAAGCACGTTGAGCATTGAAAGAAAGTTTCGCACAGTCATTTTGTTTAACATGCTTGCCAAGCCATTCCGATAATTCTATATCGTTTGGGTTCTTCATAGACGCATTCACAAATTCAGNCGCATCTAATTCTAAAAAACTGAGAATAGCTGTATCTAATCCAGATTCAAGACCATATCTATATTCACCCAGACAATTAGAANTATATGCNCTCGCTTTATCCGACATACGAGCAGCTCCAAAAACTCCGATTATACTTCGGTCATACGGAGTACGGGGCGGCTCTATCGTTAAATCCAAACTGGAAAATGAACCCAAGTCATCCGATTCGATGGATTGGACAGTAGTCATCATGTCAATATGATCTGTCTCACAATTTCTCACTTCTTGAGATGGAATTCTATTTTTTTNCCTATTTTGAAAGCCATNTTTTAGACAAANAGTATTAAANGTTTTGAGTTCCGCCCGNTCAAACGTGTTTCTCGACCGAATATAGGTAAAAAGGTCATCATCATTCATCTCGTACGCCAAACTAGAAAACTCTTCTGGAGTTAATCCAATAAAGTTAAGAACCTGAAGATCAAGAGGAGAATCGTAACCAAACAAATATTCTCCAATCGAATTGGAAGCATTCGCTCGAGCTTTATCCGCCATCCGAGCCAATCCTATTACACCAGAAATTTTTATGTTTGATGGCCTACGCGGAGGCTGCCTGTATAGATCCATTAAAAACTCCTTTGATAAATAAATGCCATGTATTGACGTCCACATTACTGATATTTATTATGCCTTGATGCCTGAATTACCTGAAGTTGAGACCGTTTGCCTTGCAATGAAAAAGACTCTTCCTGGCAAACGAATTACATCGATCAGCACGTCCGGAAAACGTTTGCGTGAACCAATCGATGAAATACGCCTCAATAAATTAATCAACGATAAGTTTATTGAAGTGAAGCGACGTGCCAAATATCTCTTTTTACACTTAGCATCAGGAACCACTCTACTCATTCATCTAGGTATGAGTGGCAACCTACTTCTCCGGAAATCCAGAGAAAAACATGACCATGTAATATTCCATTTAGGCCAAGAAAGACCCTTGGTTTTTAATGATCCCCGTCGATTCGGAATGGTCTTAGTCTTAGAAAAAAATGAGATTCACACATGCTCGTATCTCGTAAACTTAGGCGTTGAACCACTGACCCCTAAGTTAAACAAACGTTATCTGATGAAAAAATGCCACGGAACTAATACTCCTATAAAAAACTTAATTATGAATAACAAAGTGATCGTTGGAATAGGCAATATATATGCTAACGAGTCCTTATTCCAAGCTAAAATTCATCCAAAAACTCCAGCTCGTCACCTTAACCCTGCGGAGATAACAATACTAACACGCGCAATAAAAAATGTACTTAGTAAAGCGGTAAAAAAAGGAGGAACTACTATTAATGACTATTTAGGTTCAGGTGAAGGAGGTAGATTTCAACAAAAACTATCAGTCTATGGAAGAAATGGACAGGCTTGTGGAAAATGTTCGGGTACAATAGTGAACACGAGGATGGCTGGACGTAGCACATTTTATTGCCCACTTTGTCAACGACCTAACAAATCGGCATCTGCTGAGAAATAAACCTAAATATTTTTAAACTCTTTCTGAAAATTACATCTCTTATTTGTCGCTGGGAACTGGCTCCGTAGTAGTTATGACGTCATCAATTAAACCATATTCCTTCGCCTCAACAGCTGACATAAAAAAATCTCTATCCGTATCCTTTGAAATTTTTTCTACATCCTGACCAGTGTGCTCCGCATAAAGTTCATTTAATTCCTCACGCAAACGAATAGTTTCCCGAGCACGAATATCAAGATCTGTGGCAGTACCCGTGACAGTACCCATTATTAGAGGTTGGTGAATCATTATTCTAGCATGCGGCCACGCAAATCTTCGATTGGGTTCACCTGCAGATAATAAAAAAGACCCCATACTCATAGCCATACCAATACAGACGGTTGAGACAGGCGCACTTATTGCTCTCATCGCGTCATATATCGCCATACCGTCATGCACAGATCCGCCAGGACTATTGATATATAATACAATCTCTGCTTTTGGATCTTCCACGTCTAGCGAAAGCAACCTAGTTACAACAGCGCGTGCCGACTCATCGTTTACGTCAGACCAAAGAAAAACCTTACGAGCCTTGTAAAGGCTTAATTCCAGATTTTTTTCTTGCAAATTCTTGAGTAGGTCTTCGTTTTCATCAGACATTAAGCGCTCTCCAAAAAGTATTTAAATGGGGCTTGGAACTAATAATTGAATATAGTTGGCCCTTGCAGAACAGTCAATTCTTTGACGATTTCAAACATCATATCGGTGATGATTTCTGAGAGGCTACAGAGGATTTTTTCCGAGACACAATTGACCACAACAACTGTTGCATGACTACTCTAAGGTCATCAAAAAATGTATAAAACAACGGTACTAACAATAGCGTCAACAACATTGAAGCCAGTAATCCGCCAATCATTGTCCGACCAAGCGGAGCATACGCTAAGCCAATCATCTTCGAATTTCCAATAGCCATTGGAATTAAACCGAGAGCTGTAGTAAACGTTGTCATCAAAATCGGACGGAAACGCTGCTTGCCGGCCAAAATCAAAGCATCAATTCGTGGGAAGCCGTCTCGACGAATACGATTGGCTAAATCAATTAGAACTATCGCATTATTAACTACTACACCGATTAAAATACACATTCCTACCATAGACATCACATCNTGGGGTGTNTTTGTAATATAGAGNGTCCAATACACTCCCAAGAATGAAAATGGAATCGACACCAATACTGACAAAGGTAAAACAAAGGATTCAAATAGGACCCCCATAAGTAAAAATACAAATGTCACCGACATTATTACAGCGAAGAAAAGAGAATCATCCTGTTCNTGTAAGCGTTCAAATCGGTCTCCTTTAGACCAGCTATATCCGCGAGGCAACTCAAACCCTTTCAATGCCTGATCTAATTGTAAAAAAAGTTTTTCCGCTGACTCCCCGTCNGCCCTAGCAACAACTTTTAACATCGTNTGTCGATCGTCTCTGCGTATACCGCCGAGTGTTCTCTGCACATAGATATCTGCCAAAGATTCGAGNGGTATTTCACGACCATCTTTCGNCTTGAATGTCAACGCCCTGAGATCATCGAGCGTTTTTTTNTCAGCTTCTTCTAATTTCACTTGGATATTAACTTCACGACCATCTTCGGTCTGATACTTCCCAAGATTATANCCTCTTAAAGCATANGAAATATTACTTGAAACCATCTGAGCACTGATCCCCACATTTTGAAGCTTCGTTCGATCAAGCCTCAATTGTAGTTCATTACCTCCTCGATCCAAATCTGTNTCGACAGATAGTAGACCAGGGACTTTTGATAGACGACGTTTTACTTCACCTGCCAGCCCCATTAGAATACGCGTATCTTCTCCATATAGCGTAATATTGAAAGCCTGTTGATCTTCGGCTCCTTCCCAATTTATTTTCATTTCCGTTCCTGGAGGCAAAACAACTTGATTTTTCAGGTCGTCTTTAACTTCTTGATAGGACAAATACGACCGCTCTTTAAAACCAAATCCATGGATAAAATCCTCCCAAGCCGCTTCATACCATTCCATTTCTCCCACATCATTGAAATACAACTGAATTGTACCGTTACCTGCACTAAAATCAGACATTACATCTTTAACATTATATTGCTCTTTTCTACTTTGGATAAGTTGTTCGACAGNAGAGATAAAATCATCTGTCCGTTCCAACGACTGACCAGACGGCAGATCAAATCGTAATTGAATTCTTGATTCATCACGATTATTCTGGTCCGTTCGCTCCAATCTACTTATTGGAATTGAAATACTTGAATAGGCGAAGAGTACAATTATGAATGCATCGATACGATGGGATAAAATCCACATCAATATATGTTCNTACTTTGTTCGTAATGAGGTCACAAGGTATCCATCTGTATTCGTCTTGATGGTACCCATTTTAAGTGCTGCGAGTGGGATTATTATAAGTGCAATACCTAATGATGCGATCAAGCCGACGATTACTGGCAAACCTATTCGTGCCATCCAAAAACCCAACATATCATCCGAACTCATAAGAATAATTGGCAAAAACACTACAACTGTCGTTAATGTAGCCATGGTAACAGCCAAACTAACTTCANCTGCTCCCGCTATTGAGGCTTCCCTGNCCGAAACTCCCGANTGACGNTTACTGTAAATATTTTCTACTATTACAATCGCATTGTCTACAACAAGCCCCAAGCTAAGAAGTAATCCCATCATAGTAGCCATATTTAAGGACCAGCCAATAAAATATAATACGATTACGGTTATCAAAATACAAAGTGGAATTGCCAAGGTAATAATCAAAGTCATTCTCACCGCACGTAAGAAAAAAAACAAAACACCTGCTGCAAAAAGCCCTCCCCAGAGGCCCGAATTTATTAAATTGTTTACCGAACTTATGGCATGCTTACCCTGATCCCAGAAAATAGTAGTCTGGATTCCCTCTAGTCTCGAATGACTTTTTAATTCTTCGACTACTTGCCTTACATCCTCAGAAATTTGAACAACATTAGCCTCCGAAGAACGAACAATCTGGAATCCTACAGCTTGCTGACCATTTATTCGTGCCTCAGATTGCTTCTTAGGCCGACGATAATCAACCGATGCAATATCTTGCAGTTCAAGTTGATGAAGCGTATCTATGACCGTCTTCCGAATCTCATCAACATTTTGATATCTTCCCATGGATCGCAAGTAAATTTTCTTATTCCCCTCAACAATCCAACCACCCGGCAAATTAAAATTTTGTGACCTCACATCATTCACTGCAAGTGCTAAATTCACACCATGGCTATCGACTTTTTCACGATCTACCTCTACAACAACTTCCTTACCAGATTCTCCAAAAATTCTTATATCACCGACGCCGTCTATCCGCCTAAAGGCAGGATCAATATACGATTCAAGTAAGAACTGGAGATCCTTAGTAAGTTTAGGAAACGAAATATTGCCGACAATAATGGGTATATCGTTCTGGTCCCATCCCCGAACACTAATCTGTTCCACTTCGTCTGGTAGATCCGGCATAATCCGTTCCAATCGATCTCTCATTTGCGCAAACGCAACCTGCATGTTNCTNCCTTTTTGAAACTCTACTCGCACATATCCAGATCCACGGTCTGCACCGGACTCGATTTTCTTTACGTTATTAACTTGCGCAACAGCTTCCTCCATGGGACGAGTTATTTTTCTTTCGACTTCTACAGCCCCAGCGTTGGGATAAGAAACCCATGCCCAAAGACCGGGCCAATTCATTCCTTCTGGAAATAAGGCCAAGGGTATACGAGTATATGCGATAATTCCTACGACGATTATCGCAAAAAACATCATAACTACAGTTACGGGTCTATTAACGGAAAAACTTGTTATACGATAGTTCCTTGAATCCATTTTTATCCTATCGACTTCTATCTAAAAATGAATAAACCACAGGAATCATGATTAAAGTCAGCAGCGTTGAACTGATGAGTCCCGCGATAACTGCCAATGCCATTGGAGTTCGAATCTCAGAGCCTTCTCCCAGACCTAAAGCCATTGGAAATAGACCCAAAACTGTCGTCGTTGTAGTCATAATTATTGGGCGCAACCTAGCAGATCCTGCGCCTATTATCGCATCTGTTTTGGACATACCATCTCGTCGTAATTTNTTGATATAATCAATCAAAACAATAGCGTTATTTACAACAATTCCAGCTAACATAATGATCCCTATAAAAACAACTATCGATAAAGATGTTTCCGTCAGGTAAAGAGCAATTATCACACCAATTAACGCGAATGGAACTGTAAACATAATTACAAGTGGCTGCATTAGAGATTCAAACTGGCTAGCCATTACGACATANACTAGAAAAATAGCCAGTAAGAGAGCNTAGTAAAGACTCACCAATGACGTCTTCATCTCCTGATTCTGCCCACTNATAAAGAAATCAAAACCAATTGGAAAGCTTATCTGGTTTAAGGCCAAATAGATTCTCTCAGAGGCCTTTGCTAAATCTATACCCTCGATATTCGCAGTAATTAGCGCTGCTCTCTGCTGATCTATTCGACGAATTTCACTTGGTCCCTCATCGACGACTATTTCTGCTACTGCGGAAAGAGGTATTGGAACTGGTCCATTCGGATTGACAATCAGATTCTCCAATTCAATTACACCCAAACGATCTTGTTCCTGTAGTCGAACAAGGACATCTATCTGACGCTCATTATTTCTGAAATCCGTAGGCACACTTCCCTGAATTTTATTTCGTACTAATTCTGCAACATCACGCAATCGCAANCCATAATTAGCTAGTCTATCTCGTTTATATTTTATCTGTAATTCAGGATTACCAATCTGTAGAGACGACCTTACATCGACTAATCCAGGTACTTCACGCAGAGTTTCTTCTGCCAAACTACTTACACGACGTAATTCCCTAAGATCATTTCCTCTGATTTCAACTTCTATCGGAGTTTTAAAACTGAACAACGCTGGGCGTGAAATTTCAAAGCTTATTTCGGGCACGTCATCCAACCGATCTCTTAAAAGTTCAATCAATTTGCTTTCNTCTTCATTCTNAGTATTGGATTTTAGCTTTACCATGACTTTAGACGTGTGCTCTCCAGCATCAGAAGCACTATTTGTAGATCCATCAGATCCAATAGTTACNGAAGTTCGANCAACACGTTTATCGTCTGAAACAATCTCTTCTATCTTGTACAAAATCGCTGCCGTTCGTTCTAAAGGGGTCCCGACAGGTAAATTTACATCCAAATTAAACTCACCTTGATAGACCTCAGGAATNAGTTCCTGACCTATTTTAGGCACTAACTGATTCCAACAATAAAGCAACAACGCTACCGCACAAAGCACCAGTGGCAAACGAAAACCGAGNGCCCTGCGCAAAATTCTTGGATACACACGATTTAAAANACCGTAGCCATTCTCAAACAAAAAAACGAATGGAGCAAGNATTGGAACTAATAAAATGGCCAGAATTGAAATGAGGAAAAGACATAACAAAACAACTGAAAGAATTAAAATCTGAGCAAGACTAGAAAATACACTCAGAAACANGTCAATAATAAAACGAGCATANACATAGATTGAAAGAGGTAACCAAAGAGCATAAATCAATAATCTTAAAAACGAGCTACTTCTTTCACGTTGCCAATTTGAAAAGTGATCTACCGTAACAATTAGGTTTCGACATGANGAAAATACGAGCAACGCCGGCCAAACTTTTTCTGGAAATTTTANATGTGCTACATATTCATCTTCAGACCAATTAATCAAAGTACTCTGTTTAGAAAATTTTTCATTCCCCGTAATTAATTTACAAACCCATAAAAATGGCATTATCGTTTGNAAAAGCATCAGNGTAACCCCTTTTAATACAAGAGTGACACTAGTTAAAATGGCTAAAATAAAACGAAATAATGTNTCGTAGATTAAATTGGGTAAAGAAAGAACAATTTTAGCGAACTTTGTTGAAATACGTGTANTTTTTTTTGTTGCAATTCGAAGATAATTCCAAACAGATAAACGTAGATAGCTACTTTCGTTATTGAGTATAGAATTACCCGCAGACTCAACGGCCGGCGCTTGTCTTGAAGCCAACATTGGGATTACAAATAAAGCTACACATAAAGAGGCTATCAAGGAGAACACAACAGTCAAAGCCATGTCGCCAAATACCTGCCCTGCAACTCCCTCCACAAAAATTATCGGAAAAAAAACAGTAATTGTCGTAAGCGTTGAAGCAAAGACCGCAGACCCTACCTCGGACGCACCCCTAACTGTTGCACGCACTAGATTATCGCCTTCTTCGCGACATCGAAATATACTTTCCAAAACAACAATAGAATTATCAACTAGCATACCAATTCCCAACGCTATACCACCCAATGACATAATGTTTAGGGACACATCAAAAAGAAACATAGGTGCAAAAGTTGCCAGAATAGACACTGGAATAGTAAGTCCAATTATAAAAGTATGAGCCACATTGCGTAGGAAAAGAAAAAGAACCATAACCGAAAACACACAGCCTATAATCGCGCTATTCCTAACTTCATCAATCGAGTTCTTGATGAAAATCGACTGATCCGATAATGTTTTTAATTCAGCTCCTTCAGGCAGTCGGTATTCAATAAAATCTGTCATTTTCTGATGATGAAGTTTTCGAGCTACGTCACTTTCTCCTTCTTTTCTATATGAACCTCTTCCCCAACTTCGATTTTCTTCAGCCTCTTCGCCCTTTTCTAAAAGTTGCAAATATTCTTTTTGGGCAGACAGACCGTACAGGGCTCCTTTAACACGTTCTGCAACTGCTACAATATTAGCATCAGCCTCTTTATAGACTTCTAATTCAATACTTTCTACGCCATTCATTCTCGTGATTATGTTCCTATCCTTATATGCTCGGTAAATTTCCGCGATATCACGTAATAGTATATCAACCCCATTTTGGCGTGTTACTATCAGCGAACCAATCTCATCTAAAGATTGAAATTCGTTAAGAGTGCGAATGAGATATTCCACCTGACCTTCACGAAGATTCCCGCCTGGTAGATTCACATTATTCTGAGCTAAACTTGAATTAATCTGATTGATATCAAGGCCCAAAATTGCTATCTGGCGCTCATTTAATGCAACATGTATTTCCTCTTCAAAACCACCTTTTATCTTTACCGCGGCGACGCCTCGAAGTGGCTCCAATGCCCGCTTAATTTCGTATTCGGCGATATTCCGCAACTCATATAAATCCTGTGGTCCATTTAGACCGATCCTCATAATAGGATCAAGCGACGGGTCGTATCGAAGGAGTAAAGGTTTCCTAGCGCCCTGAGGTAAAAAAATACGTTCCGCTTTTTCTCGAACATCCTGAGAAGCAACGTTCATATCAGTATTCCACTGAAACTCAAGTATAATATCAGACTGTCCCGCACGAGAAATCGAACTTAGATTCACCAGGTTCGGAACTACGCCAACAGCTTGTTCCAAAGGCCTTGAAAGAAGCATTTCCACTTCCTCCGGCGCTGTTCCTGAGTACTCTGTTCTTAATGATATTGTGGGATAGGAGATATCTGGCATCAAATCCAACGACAAACGTTGATAAGACACCCAACCAAAAACACAAATAGCCATAGCAATCATGATGATAGCTACGGGGCGGCGTGTAGTTACCGAAATTAGTTCAGAATGCGATTTTTCGATGCCATCATTCACTTTTTCCCACTTCTACATATGTGGAATCCATCGCACTATTATTTGTTCCAAATATATTTACAGACCTTACTCTCGTACCATCTTTCAGACCATTCTGTCCAACTACAACAACCTGATCTCCTTCTTGTATTCCGTTTAAGGATTCTACAAAGTCAGTCTCATCATAGCCAGGTTTTAAGAGTATTTTCTTTGCGACAGTATCATGAAGGACAAACACGTACTGATCACCTCCGTCGTATACAACAGCTTGTTTTGGCAATAATATCGCATCATGATGGGTATCTGTTACAATACGAACATTTACAAATATACCCGGTCGGAGAGATTCAAATTGATCACGGATACCAACAGTCACCTTAAATGTACCACTTCCCGGATCAACAACCGGACTAATGCGTTTTACCCAACCGGTAAATTCTTGTCCCGACAAAAAATCGGTAGTTATCAAAGCCTTTTGGCTTTTTTCAACTTGCAACAAATATTGACTCGGAACGTAAACGCGCACTATCATATCTTCCAACTTGATAAGCTCAAACAATTGAGATCCAGAAGTTACTCTGGCCCCAATTTGAATATTTCGCTCTGTGATCACACCCGAAAAAGGCGCTAATATAGTTGAATTTTCTAATTCTATTTTAGCGCGTTCATAACGTAAACTTGCTTGAGAAAATTCGAACTCTATTCTTTCATAATCTTGATCACTAATAAGCCTACGCTTAAACATCTCCTCATTGCGACTAAAGTTTGATTCCTGAAATTTCAGATTAGTCTCTGCTTCTTCAAATGCAATTCTCAACTGTTCATCCTCTATGACTAATAGAGTATCACCAGATTCAACCCTATCCCCTTCTTCCACACTTACATACTTTACCATTCCCCCTATTTCCGGAAAAATCTGAACTGCATCCTCTGTTTCAACCGTAGAATTATAAACCAGATAATCAGAAATTGATCCACGAATGGCGGTAAGCGTCTCAACAGGTACTGATACTATGGACTCAGTTTCTGTACTATCAATCCCTAAACTACCGGCCACAGCAATTCCTTTTTCTTGCTCCTGCCTATCTTCATATTTTCCACCATATTCACAGGAACTAATCACAATACTATACACGATTAGTAAGACCAGTTTATATTTACTTACATTGTTTCTGTTTTCTATCATATTCATCGAGTATAGTTTTTTAAAACGGGAATACATCTCCCAGAGAGATTTATCGATCGATATGTAACTTACAGTGTCGTATCAAAAATTACCAATTTTATGTATAGAGAACGCATAAAACTGAATTTGGTTCCCGTGACAAGAATTTGTGGGGCTACAACTTTTCGGCTTATACTATTAACAAGTATTCGAAATCTATGAGGCATGTCAAGTGGAATTAATGATTTACAAGTTAGNGTTAAATATTATTTTCGCTTTAATTGTTTGTCGCTTTTTACAATTGGCGCCATTGACTGAAGGTCTCCGCAATACGATTGAGCAACATTCCAAAATTCTTACAAAATTGATTCAGTGCCCCCATTGTTTATTTTTCTGGACTGCAATGATTGGCGCCAGCCTACTGAGTGAATCACTTATAGAGTTTGGTGTCTTATTACTAATCGGTTGGCGAGGCGGATTCCACGTTAATAAAATCATCAACCGACGCGGACGTCGCCGCCCATCCAAAAAGGAAAAAGGGTGTTCAATTTGCGGCCTGAATTACGAACGTAAATTTTACTTTCGCGAAAATCAATATTTCTGTTCGTTAAATTGTTGGTTTGATTATCTAAAAAATCGTCAGCAGACACCGCAACAAGTTGATACTGAAAACAAAACTATTATACCGCAGGAGGTTTACCCCGTGACTATCGAAAGCATTACGCCCAATAAAGCAAAGGAACTATTAGATGAAGGAAATGGATATGTATACATAGATGTGAGATCAATAAACGAATATGAGATTGGCCATCCGTCTGGCGCCTACAATATACCCATTATGCATCGTCAGGGCGGAGCAATGATACACAATACTGATTTCGTTAGCGTTGTCGAAAAAAACTTCTCACATGAAACTAAGTTGTTATTAGGCTGTCAAATAGGTGCTCGTTCTATGAAAGCNGCCGAAGCTCTTGCCGCAGCTGGTTTCACTAATTTATGCAACGTAGAAGGTGGTTTTGGAGGTGTCCGCGACACAAGTGGGAAGCTGATTCAGGCAGGGTGGGCTGAATCAGGATTACCAACGGAAAAAGGAACAATTAACGGAACAGATTACATTTCTTTATCAGAAAAATGATATATTNCGATCTCTAAAAATAATTTAAACAATATCCGCAAATTGCTTTTTCTCAACATCTTAAAAATAATTCATAATGGTTCAGCAAATTAAAAACAACCCGCTTTTTCAGGTAGGTCTCGACGTGTTCGATTCAGAATGCTTAGTAATCGGGGGAGGAAATGAATCGGAAGAAAAATGTGGTCGTCTTTTGGATGCTGGGGCTAATATTCAGATAATTGCCAAAGAATTGACTCCTATATTAAAAAAATGGGTAAAAAATGGCACCATAAGACATAAAACAAATCCGTTTTGTGAAGCTGATCTGGAAAATATCATNTTAGTTCTCAATACCGTATCACACGACATTCAGTTTACNCAGGAGCTTTATAGATTAGCGTCAAAACGAAATATTCTAATAAATTCGTATGACAATCCAGCTTGCAGTAACTTCGGGATGGTTGCATTNGTCCGNAAAGGACACCTTAGACTCAGTATCAGTACGAGTAACACCAGCCCGTCATTAGCTTCGCGNATACGAGANGACATAGATACAATTTTCTCTACAGAAGAGTTCATCAATTTTTCGGGTATGTTAGCAAAACTTCGCCAGAATATCCGTAAACGTGTGCCAAACCGGAAAAAACGGTTTACGTTGCTGAGATCAATTGTTCGAGAATTTCAAATAAAAGGAGAAATAAACTATCCAAAAAATTGGCAAGAAAATTTTGACGGCATCCTCAATTGCCAACAAAAAAACTGTGAAGACGAACTAAACAATTGCCCTAATTGCCCATTGAGTAAATAATTAAATCCCGTAATAAATCAACGCAGTATGGCAATTTTGTCTCTTTGGAGTAGTTGCCCATCTTTATCATNGATTGTGTATATGTAAATTCCGCTAGATAGCTGGGTACCACCTAATCCATTGAAATCAGCATCATTTACGCCAGTCCATATAACTTCATTAGGAGATGCACCTTGTCTCCGCTGNTTTAAATCATCTTCCATGGCTTTCCAAACAAGTGTACCATCCAAATCATAAATTCTTACGACAGCTCGGAGACCCAATCCTCCAAANCGNAAAAATTTATCACGGACAGGAAAAAATGGATTGGGGAATACCGAAATCTTACTTTGAGGGACTAAGTATAACCTTTGAAATGCTTCATTATCTCCTTTATCCTCTTCCTGTTGATTTGTTTCTACAGAAATACGAAAAATCATATCTCCATATCGTGACCAAGGAAACTTAATTTCAANGCTACTACCTTGGGTTATCTGGTCGTTCCGCTCGGAACGAAAAATATTCTTACANTTCACNGAATCAGGTTCACATTGGTCAACCTTTANANTAAAAGCACTATCCAACCTCGCCGTTCCAATGTTATTCACACGAATCTCTAAAAAATCCTCTGTATTTCCCCGCAAATCTCCTTCGAAAACTGCTAGATTGGGTTTACCCACATTAGTTCCATATTGGGCTAAAGTAGCCACCGCTAATTGAGTAGTGCGACGAATTAAATCATAATTCAAGCTGTCGGGAGTATCTAGTACAGAGTGATATTGTGAATTTAGCCTGTAAAGACCTCCTACAACACCTGTCGAAAATGGGTCAGTTGGAAGATAATTTTCAATTCCTAAAATAGCGTCATAACCTCTTGCCCAAAACGGNGCNTGATCACTCAAACCAGCTCCGCCATCCGAAAGTAAATCTATTCGCAAACCAATTCCGTACAACTGATTGACTTTCTGCATTTGCTCCGCCATCCAATTAGAAGCAGGATTACTGACAAGTTCCAAACGATCGTAAACATCGTTAAAGCCTATCATATCGAAATTAAAAACTCCGAGTATTTTTTCCCCTTTCTGTAGAGCATCCTCAGCATAGTACCTACTTCCTATCAAACCTAATTCTTCACCCGAGAAAGCAATGAAATGAATAGACCAAGGTAACTCTAATCGAGAAAGGACTCGAGCGCTTTCAATAACCAGCGCCACACCAGAAGCATTGTCATCGGCACCAGGTGCCGGATCTTTTTCCCAGTCCCAATCACTAGTTCGAACTGCCGTAGCATCGTAATGCGCACAGATGATATAGCTTCCCGCTTCTGGATCTGTCCCCGGCATTATACCTATCACGTTTACACCAATACTATCGGTAACTTGAATTTCCCGTTTGACGTGAGAACTAATTCGTCGTGTTTCAATTGGAAAAGGTTGTAGATCTACTATAGGCAATGAAGAAAAAAACTGTGACCGAATGTAATCGGTAGATTCACGAAGTTCAGGGTGTAAAACGAACCGGTTACGGAGATTCGAAGTCTCACTACCACCCAACGTGTCTATCAAAGACAAATTTAAAACATGAGATTTCAAATTTGCTTCGGAAACAGCTTCCAACAAGTCGTATACAGTCGAATCTAAATATGTTTTCGCCACCTTAGCCGCAAATTTTCGTTGAGAGTTTTTTAAGGGATAATCTTTGGGCAAAGGCCATAAAAACAAGCCTCGTTTTAAACGCAACTCTGCAGCTCGAGATTCTGGAATACGTAATAGAGCCCATCCATTTTTTTTTGCATACACAATCTTCACGTCACTGGGCAAAGTATGAAAATGGTCTATAAGATAGTATTCTTCATAGTCTGAAGATTCGTCCCTAAAAAGCGCTCTATCTAGTTTTTTTTCTGTGGAGCAAGAAATAATAGCCGTCCCTTGCGAAACGTAACGAAGGCGACAATCATCTATGAGGGCTGTTTGTATATCTTCTACTTCTGAAAATGAGATACCAATAATTTGATCTCCTGACACCTCAACTAAAAGAACACTCAACAAAATTAATGAAATTTTTTTAATCATATTTTATCCGNATTATTCTNATTAAATNCTCAAAACNNGTTTTACTTTTNAGCTGCTCTTACTAAAACTTTTTGTTGGGATACATAAAACATCTAATAATAGCTACATTAATTTATTAGAAAAGATATCTTATACAACATAGATTTTCCCAATATGGGTTTCGACGGNCAAAAACCGCATTAATATNAATAATATTAGGCTTGTAATAATGTTGAAAACAATTTACGCATTTACACAACTCGCTCGTATGTCAAACTGTGTTTTGACTGGTATCTCAGTAATAATCGGGGCTACCTGTTCGAATCTATTTATTTTCGAAAACGGATTTTTTCGAATGACTAACTATCTACATATANACCTACTAACCAANGCTATTTTTTCGGCCGTGTTTATTAATGCGGCAGGAAACGCAATAAACGATTGGTGCGATAAAAACATTGATAAAGTAAATCGACCGAATCGACCTCTACCGAAAGAGTCTTTAAAACCATCTTCNGCTATTTTATTTGCAGCTACGACATGTATCATTGGGNTTGTTTTCTCAATTTTAGTAAGCCCTGTTCATTTTTTCATAACGATCTTTATTTCAGCCTTCCTAATAATTTATAGTTTTTGGCTAAAAAATAGTATTTTGTATGGAAATTTTCTTATTGGATTACTCTCGTCCGCAACTTTTCCTTTTGGGGCGNTGGCTATNGGTGAAATACATAGATCATGGATACCGGCTTTTTTCGCTATGTTTTTTCATATTGGCCGAGAAATAATTAAAGACATTGAAGATATTCAAGGAGACCAATTACAGGGATTAAAAACCCTCCCCATAAAATTTGGCCTNCCCGTAGCTAAAAAAATTGCGCTATTAATTTTTTTGATTCTGTCACTATTTACGCTGTGGCCATTTTTTACCNAAATATACGGACCAATATATTTGGGAGTCGTCTTAACATATAANGCCTTGGTTTTTTATGCGTTATATCTCTTTATTTGTACTCATATAAATTTTGCAAATGGACATATTGGCAGAATTTTAAAAGTAGCTATGTTCGTTGGTCTAACCGCAATCGCGTTAGGTGAATTTGAACGTTCCTTTTTGAGCTCTTCAGCCTTTTAACTGATATTATTAGGATGATAAATGGAGANCCTATATGAAAATTACCAATATTCAAACTTATCCAATCTATCATGGGCATCGGAATTATACTTTTATAAAAATCGANACCGATAAAGAAATCTANGGAATTGGTGAATTTGGTTTGACATGGAAAGAGCAGGCNGGAATTGGTGCAATAGAACATATGAAAAACCACCTTATCGGTTTGGATCCTCTTAATATTGAATGGATATGGCAACTTCTTTTTCGTGGCGACTTTTTTCCCGGTGGNCGTATTAATACCGCCGCCATGTCTGCAATAGATATTGCCCTTTGGGATATTAAAGGAAAAGTATTGAAACAACCTGTTCATGTTTTACTTGGCGGTACAATGCGAGAAAAAATTGCATGCTACAAAGCCATAGGTGGAGACACACCTGACGATACGGCAAATTCAGCCCGATTACGCGTCAAAAATGGATGGAAATTCTTACGACTTTCTATTAAAGACCGTGATGGAATTCTTGAACCAGGCTTAGCCGTANACGATGCCATTGACCATTTTATTGCCGCACGTGAGGCTGTAGGCCGAGATATCGGACTCTGTATAGACTTTCATACTCGTTTAGATACACCCGATTCGATTAAATTATGTCGTGCATTAGAGCCATACAATCCGTTCTTTATTGAAGACCCGATCCGTTGCGAAAATCCACAAACGTATCGTCAATTTCGACAACATGTTTCTTCTCCATTAGCTGTTGGAGAGCATTACTCTACNAAATGGGAATTTCGACAAATGATCGAAGAAGAATTGCTAGACTATGCGCGTATTGATCTATGTATCGTAGGCGGAATAACTGAGGCTCGAAAAATTGCAAATTGGTGCGAAACACACTATATAAAGATAGTGCCGCATAATCCACTGGGTCCTGTTTCGGCTGCAGCCTGTCTTCATTTAGATTTAGCTTGTGATAATTTTGCATTACAAGAAGCTGGCCTCATCGGCGACCCCGTNCTTCAAGATCTCTTCCCTGTGCAAGTACCATTCAAAAANGGNTATTTATTACCTCCAAAACTTCCGGGTTTAGGTATTGAGTTTGATGAAACAATTGCAAAAAAGAAATACGGTTTCAAATGGCAAACTGGCCCTCAACTGCGCCGCTTAGACGGCTCNTTTACTAATTGGTGAAAACNGACTAAATGAAAGATAAAAAAGCTCTTATTCAACCTCGAACATTAAAAGGCTTTCGTGACTTTCCACCGGCCCTCGCTTTACCTCGTGAAAATATGATTGATAAAGTCAAAACTATTTTCCGCTCCTATGGTTTTCTACCAATTGATACTCCAGCATTAGAATACAGTGAAATACTNGTGNGTAAAGGAAGCGATGAAAGCGACAAACAAATGTACCGTTTTATCGATCATGGAGGTCGTGACGTGGCATTGCGGTTCGATCTAACCATTCCATTCGCCCGATTTGCAGCTCAACACGGACAAAAAATTGGNTTACCTTTTAAACGTTATCACGTTGGACCTGTTTGGCGTGGAGAAAATACGCAACACGGACGCTTTCGTGAGTTTTATCAATGCGATTTTGATACGATAGGTACAGATTCTCATGCTGCAGATATTGAAACCGTATTAGTAATGCACGATATAATGGAGGGATTAGGTTTTGATCGATTTACTATTCATGTTAATAATCGGAAAATATTAAACGGCTTGTTAGAAACAATTAACGCCGAAAATCACTCTGGTAAAATTTTACGCTCTCTCGATAAATTACAGAAAATCGGTCACGACAATGTGAAAAAGGAAATGGAACAAATTGAGCTTTCCTCGGAACAAATTGATCGAATCCTGTCTATCGCACTAATGTGCAAAAAGAACCTTATTTTGTTAGAAGATTTAAAAAAAGAATTATCAGAAAGCGAAACCGCACTCAATGGGATAAAGCAACTACAAGATTTAGTTGCAGCCTTCGCTGCTGCTGACTGTCCGCCGGATCGCCTAAAGATTGATATATCAATAGCGCGAGGCTTAGACTATTATACCGGTACCGTGTTTGAAACACTACTTAACGATCTACCAAATATTGGTTCGGTATGTAGCGGAGGTCGCTATGATAACTTAGCAGCATTGTACACTCGACAAGATCTCCCTGGAGTTGGTGCATCGCTTGGTTTAGACCGGCTTATGGCTGCAATGGACGAATTACATATGATTGATGAANTGACTACAACCGCACAAATTTTTGTAGTACAGTTTAATTCTGAAGCCTTGCCTAATTATATATCACTCGCCCGGCGACTGCGAAAATCAGGCATAGCCTGCGAACTATCTTCCGATGCTAAAGGAGTTGGAAAACAACTGAAGTATGCGGACCGCAAGGGCTTTAGGTGGGCAATAATCGGTGGCCCTGAAGAATTTGAGAAAAACACATGGCAAATGAAGGACTTAGCTAACGGCCAAAGTAATGAAATTTCAGATGAAAATCTTATTTCGCATATTAAAAAAATAAGTTCTCACATCGGATAGGAACCTACATGGCTTTCATACAATGGGACTTTTACTCCGAGTCACTGCAAATTGCGACTAGTGCAAATATTATTATCCCCCAAAAATCTGTACAAACTAGCCAAAAAATCCCGGTTCTGTATCTATTACATGGCCTAAGTGATGACCATACTATTTGGCAACGTCGTACAGCTATTGAAAGATATGTTGACCAAAAAAACTTAGTTGTCATTATGCCTGCTGTGAATCGNAGTTTTTATACCAACACTACGAGCGGAACTCTGTATTGGGATTTTATAAGCAAAGAGTTNCCTCACCTTTGTAAGCNATTTTTCCCAATTTCTACAAAACGCGCCGACACTTTTGTTGCAGGCCTTTCAATGGGAGGATACGGCGCCTTTAAGCTTGCACTCAACCTGCCCAATAAGTTTGCTGCTGCAGCAAGTTTNTCTGGGGCCTTAGACATTTCAAATAGAATAAAAAACTCCAAAAGTGACCCTGCACAGAACAAAGAAATGATTAATATATTCGGCTGCAAAGAAAACTTATCAAATTCTGAAAATAATTTGTTTTTTAAAATAAAAAGCTTATCCAAACAAAAACGGCAACCCCACCTATTTCAATGGTGCGGCAAAGATGATCTCCTATATGCCGAAAATAAAAAATTCTATAATCAAGCTAAAAAACTTGGAATAAAAATAAATTACAGCCAAAGTCCAGGAGGACATACTTGGGATCATTGGGATAACCAAATTGAAAAAGTAATTCGTTGGCTTCCAATTTCTAGCTAAATTTTCACAACTTGAAAGTTTGACAGATCCCTACTTCAAACTCATAGAGTTTTGTGCCTATTTTTTAGCGGTGATAAAATTATATATTGTGGAATATATTTAATCATTTAATCCAACACGGTTCAAAATTGAGAAAGCATAAATGAATTCAGAATTACCACATATCACATTGATTCAAATGGATGTAAAATCGGGGCAACCAGATACTAATGTCACTGAAATGATTGCTTCTATTGAGAGAGCACGTGATCAAGGAGCAGAAATTATTGTCTTCTCTGAGCTGTGTGTCACAGGTTATTTATTAGGTGACATCTGGGAAATCGATTCTTACGTTGAAGATTACTCTCTTTATAGCGAAGATATTCGTAGAGCAAGTAAAGACGTAACTATTGTATTTGGCAATATAGCAATAGATAAGGCTAATTATGGACAAGATGGCCGGCTTCGTAAATACAACGCAGTTTATGTTTGTAATAATGGTAAATATGTCGTTCGCGAAGAGGTTCCAGTAGGGCTTCCACATGGAGTACAACCCAAGACTCTGCATCCAAATTATAGATTCTTTGACGACGATCGACATTTTTTTTCACTCCGACAATTATCAGATGCTTTAGGACAACCTATTTCTAACTGGCTTTTTCCGTATAAAATAAAACTTCGTAATGGAAACACGTTTAAGTTCGCGGTCCAATTGTGTGAAGACATGTGGTTTCAAGATTATCAATCAAATAAAAGTTCAATAAATATACTTGAAACTTTTGCGGGACGTGGAGCACAAGCAGCCTTCAATTTGTCAGCATCGCCTTGGACTTGGCAAAAAGATATAAAGCGCAATAAAATAATCCAGACTACGGTAAAATCTGCTCCTATTCCTTTTTTTTATATCAACCAAGTTGGAGCCCAAAATAATGGGAAAAATATAATTGTTTTTGATGGGAAAAGTGCTATTTACGATTATCAAGGAAAATTAGTCTCGCAAACTACNCCATGGGTAGCGAGCACACTTCATACTTTAACACCTTGTAAACCCAAAAAGCAACACTATGAAAGCGAAATTTCATCCATATTTAATGCTTTGCGTTTAGGATTAAAACACTTAGACGACATTAAAGGTACTGCGAATAAATTCTTAGTAGCTGCAAGTGGAGGAATCGACTCCAGTGTCGTTCTATGTTTACTTGAACAGACTTTTGGAGCTGAACGTGTACTAGCAGTTAATATGCCGACCCATTTTAATTCTCAAATCACACAAAATAATAGCCAGNAACTATGTGAAAAACTCAACATCGAATTTCTAAAAATACCAATAGAAGATTTATATCAATCTATTTCGAAAAAAATAAAAACTGCTGCATTCGCCGAGAATCAAGGTAAATATGACGGAACTGTGGACGAAAACATCCAAGCTCGAATACGTTTTGCAGATATNGTCTCTGGATTAGCCGCTAAATTCGGCTTACTCTTTACCAACAATGGAAACAAAACCGAGACAGCACTTGGGTATGCGACATTATATGGAGATGTAAGTGGAGCGATNGCTCCTATTGCCGATCTGTANAAGACCCAAGTATTTTCGCTGGCNTCCTTCCTTAACAAGGAAGTGTATGATTCTGACATTATNCCAAACAATATTCTTTCAGGAGAAACAGTCCCTAGTGCTGAATTATCATCCAANCANGATGTAACAAAAGGACTCGGAGATCCCATAAAATATGGATACCACGATGCATTATTGCGCCATTTTATTGAATATCGGCAAAGCGGAATAGATATCATGCGTTGGCACCTAAAAGGTAAACTCTTTTCACAATTGGGATGGGGAGACAAAAGAAAATTTTTCAATTACTTTCCCACGGCAAAATCCTGGATAGATGACTTAGAATGGGTAGAACGTCAAACTCGAATAAATATTTTTAAAAGAGTACAGACTCCGCCTATAATAATTGTTAGTAAGAGATCATTTGGCTTTGATTTACGCGAATCACAAGTAGGGCTTCGGAGACCAAGGAATTATAAAAACACTATAAATTCCATCTTAGAACTTTCTTGGTTAAACAGCATAAAATAAGACAGCGTCCAAATGAGCGGACGCTGTCTTATTAAAAAAACCTCTTAACTCTATCTTCTTTTCTTTGCAGCAGCTTTCTTCTTTGCCGGTGCTTTTTTCTTTGCCGGCGCTTTCTTCTTTGCTACTACCTTCTTCTTTGCTGGTGCTTTCTTCTTCTTTGCTACTGCCTTCTTCTTTGCTGGCGCTTTCTTCTTCTTTGCTGGCGCTTTCTTCTTCTTTGCTGGCGCTTTCTTCTTTGCTACTGCCTTCTTCTTTGCTACTGCCTTCTTCTTTGCTGGCGCTTTCTTCTTCTTTGCTGGCGCCTTCTTCTTTGCTACTGCCTTCTTCTTTGCTGGCGCCTTCTTCTTTGCTGGCGCTTTCTTCTTTGCTGGCGCTTTCTTCTTTGCTGGCGCTTTCTTCTTTGCCATCTTAACTGCCTCCCTCAGGGTGACTAACTTTTGAAGATTACAATTCGCCTATAGGCTTCAATTTCGTTGAAAAATAACCAAACTATTTTTTGATAGCAAGCAGATTTATACAACATAATAGCAATTTACTCTATACTCGCGAGAACTGTTTCACATCGTATTTTAAAAACACTTAACTGAATATCTTTCACATCGATATTCAAAAGTGTCTAACGAATAAAAAAATGAAGAGTAAACTTAAAGAATTGAAAATTTTATTGTCGTATCACAGAAAAATCATGAAACTTTAACAACTTATATTTACAAGGTGCAGGTTATCAGTTTGAGGATGATCAAAATTCTGATTTTTCAAATCTCTTAAAGTAAGTTGATTAACTACCTGGTCAACTGCAATTTGCATCCTATTCCATAACGCGGCGAGGGAGCAATTACTATTTTGATGATTGCAATTATCCGAAGCACCTGAAAAGTGATCACAAAAGTCTGGNGCAAATAATGGACTACCNAGCACNGCCAAGATTTCAGATACAAATATATGTTCGGGGTTTCTCGCTAAAATATAACCGCCATTTTGACCGCGTACACTATCGACTAATTCTCCCTTACGCAAAATATTCAACATTTTGGCCACATTATGTCGTGTTATACCTTCCGCTTGGCTTATCTCCGGTATAGTTCGACTGACCTCGCGAGTAGAATCAGCCAAAAACAACATACATCTTAACCCATATTCTTCTTGTGAACTAAGTTTCATATCAATGACGCCCTCACAAAATTCCCAATTCTAATTTCGCACCTTCAGACATCATATCAGTTGTCCATGCAGGATCCCAAACAATATCTACCGACACAGAATCCAAAACACTTACCTCATCCTTTATTTTTTGCTGAACTTCAGGAGGTAAAGTCCCTGCTACAGGACAAGCCGGAGAAGTCAAAGTCATGGCTATGCGCGCAGAAACTCCGTCTGTTATTTCGATACTGTAAATCAAACCTAGCTCAAAAATATCAACTGGTATTTCCGGATCATAGCACGTCTTTAGCACATCTACAACCTGAGCTTCGACACTATCCTCTTCAAAAGATTTACTGTGCAGCAATTCTTCCATTAATCAACCTCATTCAGTGGATACAACATTATCGTCACCATCGATGCCTGACTTCATAGCATGCCACGCCAACGTGCAGCACTTTACTCTCATAGGAAATTCTCTTACCCCGGCAAAAATTGCCATTTTACCTAAGCTGTTTTCGTCCACAGGTTGGGAGACGTCTGCTGTAACCATAGCGTGAAAATCAGCAAATAATTTTTCTGCCTCTTCAATAGATTTACCCTTCAAGGCAGAAGTCATCAACGAAGCAGACGCTTTTGAAATAGCACATCCGGACCCCTCGAAATTAATAGCCTTTACCGTACCATCACTTATTTGCATATGGACATGGAGATGATCTCCACATAAAGGGTTATACCCCTCCCGCGATCGGTTTGCAGAAGATAACGGACCAAAATTCCTAGGGTTTTTGTTATGATCCAATATTATCTCTTGATACAAGTCTGTTAGTTCGCTCATCAGTTAAATACCCGCCTAACCTTTTCAATAGAAGAAGCCAACAAATCCATTTCTTGATAAGAATTGTAAAATGCTAAAGAAGCCCGACTCATGGCAGGCACATCATAAAAATCCATAAGTGGCTGAGCACAATGATGGCCCGCTCGAACAGCTATTCCTTCGGTATCAAGAATCGTTCCGATATCATGTGGGTGAATAGATCCTAGACCAAATGAAATGACTCCAACTTTGTCCTTACTCTGACCGAAAATACGCAACCCAGGAATTTCAGATAAAAGCTTTTCACCATAGTTGAGTAAACTTCTTTCGTAATTTGCAATCGCATCCAGACCTAATTTTTCTATATACGCAACGGCTGAAGCTAAACCAATCGCAGCAGCGATAGACGGAGTTCCAGCTTCAAATTTAGCAGGAACCTCCGCATAAGACGTACCATCTTTTAAACTGACTCTGCTTATCATTGATCCCCCAGTTTCCCACGGCGGCATCTCATCTAAAATACACTTTCTCCCGTATAAAACGCCCACACCAGTAGGAGCGAAAAACTTGTGTCCGGAAAAAGTATAAAAGTCACAATCGATAGCCGAAACATCTACCTTCAAGTGAGGAATGCCCTGCGCACCATCGACCACAACGACTGCTCCGACTTCGTGAGCACGAGCTGTAATCTCTTTAATGGGATTTATAGTGCCCAACACATTGGAAGCATGACTAATAGCAACAATTTTTGTGTTCGAATTGAGCATTTCGATATAACTATCAATTAGGAGTTCACCGTCAGAATTAATTGGAATAACACGCAGAACCGCATTTTTATCTTCACATAAAACTTGCCAAGGAACAATATTCGAATGGTGCTCCATCTGTGAAATTATTATTTCATCGCCCTCATTTATTTGCTGACGACCNTAACTCTGGGCTATAAGATTTATAGCTTCTGTAGTACCCCTGACGAAAATTATTTCACTTGACTCATTCGTATTTAAAAAACGACCTATACAATCTCTAGCCTTTTCGTAAGAGATTGTTGCTTCTTGGCTTAAACAATGAACGCCTCGATGTATATTTGCATTTTCAACACGGTAATAATGATCAAGAGCATCCACGACCTGTCGAGGCTTTTGAGTCGTCGACGCATTATCCAAATACACTAAGGATTTTCCATGAACCTTTCGATCTAAAATAGGGAAATCCTGCCTAATTTTGAGAATATCCTGACTATCTAGACATNTGTTCGACATTGATTTATCCATCAAAATACATTCTGTTCCGTAAACTTACTTATCAAAAATGAACTCACACGCTTATGTAGGAATTCACGTAATTGTTTATTAGCTATTTCGTCTATTATTTGTCCAGAAAATGCCAACGTTAGAATGTGATAGGCAGTATTGCGACTAATACCTCGTGACCTCAAATAAAATATTGCATCTCTATCAAGTTCGCCGATCGTTGCTCCGTGAGAGCACTTTACGTCATCGGCATATATCTCAAGTTGAGGTTTGGTATTTATTTTTGCATCCTCAGAAAGGAGCAAATTCTGATTTTGTTGATACGCATCGGTTTTCTGAGCTTCCTTCTGTACCAAGACCTGTCCACGAAAAACCCCAGACGACTCATCAAAAAGGATTCC
>NZPK01000035.1 GCA_002693325.1 Gemmatimonadota bacterium
CTGAAAAGTAAAACAGTACTGAAATTAGCGTGCCCAATTGGATTACGGCGGAAAATGCAGTCCCGGGATCGTTCCATCCAAGATAGTGAGGTACTATCCGTAAATGAGCAGTACTACTTATCGGGAGAAATTCNGTTAGACCTTGTAGGATTCCAAGAAATAGGGCTTCATACCATTGCATATTATTCCGTAGCGTTTTAAGCTTCAAGCTAAGCCGGGTGTCCCGTCTTGACAAGCGATCGGGGATAAGCTTAGCTTGGTCTGCTGTGAATNTGGTTAAAATCTATCTATCAGGGGTAATAAATTATGTCGGAAACGGTAACGATCAAAGATATTAAGACTATTCTTACTCAGCCCGCAGGTTCAAAACTCGTTATCGTAAAAATTATCACATCTGAAGATGGTTTGTATGGTTTGGGGTGTGCGACTTTTACTCAGCGTTTTAAGGCTGTTTATTCAGCTATCGAGGAGCATCTTAAACCATTTTTGATTGGGCGGGATGTTGATCGGATTGAAGAAATTTGGCAGATGTCAATGGTAAATAGCTATTGGCGNAATGGGCCCGTTCTCAATAATGCTATCTCTGGTGTTGATCAAGCACTCTGGGATATAAAGGGTAAACGCGCTGGCATGCCTGTTTACCAACTTTTGGGTGGTAAATGTCGCGAAGGTGCTGCTGTNTATGGGCACGCCGGCGGAAATAGTCCNGANGAAGTTGTTGAAAGTATTCGGAAATTTCAAGACAGGGGTTTTCGTTATATTCGCTGTCAAATGGGTGGATACGGGGGTAAAGCAGAAAAAATGGTTAAACCTAAAGGAGCTCCAGAAGGAGCATATTATAGTCGCAAAGAGTATATGATGAATCACCTTAAAATGTTCGAACATGTCCGCAATGAAATAGGGTTTGAGATAGAATTATTACATGATATTCATGAGCGCCTGCAGCCTATAGAAGCAGTGGGTTTTGCAAAAGATATGGAACAATTTAAACTATTTTTTCTTGAGGACGCTTTGGCTCCTGAGGATATCGAATGGTTTAATAATATCCGGCAACAATGCTCTACGCCAATGGCAATGGGGGAATTGTTCAACCATCCTCGCGAATGGACTCCTCTGATAGAACAGCGTCTGATTGATTTTTTACGTATGCACGTTTCGCAAATGGGAGGTATAACCCCAGCCCGAAATGTAGCAGCATTTGGAAATATGTATGGGATACGGACTGCGTGGCACGGACCTGGAGATACCTCTCCGGTTGGACATTCAGCGAATTTACACTTAGATCTGTGGGCACCTAACTTTGGCATTCAGGAATGGTGTTCATTTCCTGAGCATGTGTATGAGTTGTTTCCTGGTCTTCCCGAAGTTCATGATGGTTATATGTATCCTAGCGACGGAGTTGGGCTAGGNATTGATATAGATGANAAATTGGCCGNAAAATATCCNTGTACGAACGANGTCATCGAATGGACTCAGACTCGTCTTCCTGATGGAAGTCCTGCGCGACCATAGGAAAATCCATGAAAATTTTAGTTGCGAATCTCGGTAGCACTTCGTTTAAATACAAGATCTTTGATATGCCATCTGCGCGAATATTAGGACAGGGAGCAATGGACCGAATTGGTAGCTCTGAAGACTCTCTTCATTCTTTCTCTATTGGCAACGCCGGTATTGTAAATCAAGATTGTAATTTGCCAGATCATGCGAGTGCTATCGAAGAAGCTTTGAATAGAATGGTGGGTTCAGGAAAAAGCTTAGAAACTTTAGATGAGCTTAAAGCTGTTGGTTTTAAAGCGGTTCACGCTCGGAATATTTCTGGGGTCGTGGAACTTGATGATGAAATAATATCTAGAATGGAAGAGTTTTTTCCCTTGGCTCCAGCTCATAACCCTGCATATGTGGCTGCTATACGTCAATTTGAAGATGATGTACCGACAGCACGCCGAGTTGGCTGTTTTGAAACAGCATTTCATGGCAATGCTCCGCTTAGACGACAGATGTATGCAGTGCCATACAATTGGTATAAAGATTATGGAATTATGCGCTATGGATTTCATGGAGCTAGCCATTGTTTTGCGGCTGAAAAAGTAGTGGAATTTGAAAAGCGAAATGATTTACGTCATGTAAATATGCACCTGGGAGGATCATCTTCTGTTTGTGCTGTCAAGGATGGTGTTTCTCTTGGAGCTTCGCATGGTTTGAGTCCCCAAGGCGGCCTACCTCAAAATAACAGGATAGGCGATCTAGATCCTTTCGCACTTGATATTGTTATCCGTAATGAAGGAATTTCTTTCTCCGATGCCCTTGATAAATGCGCGTCTGAAGGAGGGTTGTTGGGTCTCTGCGGCTATAACGATTTGAGGGATATTCAAAAAGGAGCTGATAATGGAGATAATCGTTGCCAACTTGCTTTAGATGTGCTAGCAACAACAGCACGTGATTATTTAGGCGCTTATATTGTGGAGATGGGTGGTATCGACGTTATAAGTTTCACGGGTGGAATAGGAGAAAAATCTTCGGTGGTTCGTTCCATGATACTGAAAGAATTGGAGTTTTTGGGTATCGTGATGGATGCGCAGAAGAATGAGATCACGTCAGGATCTGGTTTTTTGCACACATCTACCAGTAAGGCGCGTCTCTATGTTATCACTACGGATGAAGAATTAGTGGTTGCTCGACAGACGTATAATTTTTTACAAAATCTGGTTAGGGAGTAATTTAATGTTAGGAAANATCGTTAATAGAGATGGCGAAAATATAGATTACACGCTTCATTCTGGTGATGACCAAGTGAAAGAAATCGTNGTTATAGGTCANGGTGTGACAGGTAANAAGGATAGACCCTTTGTTATTGAATTAGCAAATGCTATAGCTAAAACTGGTATTCATGTACTNCGATTTTCATTTACAGGTAACGGAGAATCGGACGGNCATTTTTCAGATTCCACGATTACAAAAGAAGTAGAAGATTTAGAATCTGTATTAAAAGCTGTTTGTGAATATANTATTACCTACGCAGGTCATAGTATGGGAGGAGCAGTTGGAGTGTTGCGAGCTTCGCGAGATTCGCGAATTAGTAAACTGATATCATTAGCAGGNATGGTTCATACAGAGGCTTTTGCCGAACGTGAATTTGGNACTGAAAAGCCTGANGCAGGATATATGTGGGGAGAGGAAGATTGTCCACTGTCTAAGGTTTACATGGATGATATGTCCAAGATAAAAACGGTCGTAAATGCTGGTTCAGACATTAAAGTTCCGTGGCTATTAGTACATGGATCTGAAGATGATGTTGTTCCTCTTTCTGACTCTGAAGACATTAAAAAGGCGTCTGGTTCCAACGTTGATTTGTGTGTGATAGATGGAGCAGACCATGTATTTTCGAATCATACTTCGAAGATGACTAGTGTAGTTGTCGATTGGCTTCGATCTTGAACAATGTCCAGCTATTTTGTGAATAAATTAAACCTATTGCAATAAAGCTANNTTTTATTATACATCTTNTNNTACACTTCGTAGATGAATAATTTTATGTGATTTTGTTTTTTCCTCNGCTTTAGTTTTGAACAAATTGCCTTATATTTAACGGAACCAAAGGCCTTTTCGAAGCGTTTAAAAAAAGAGATGGTCTNCGGTATTTATTGAGTTAATTTTTCACGGGTATGCATGAANTTTGATGAATAAGAAGCGCCGGAGTCGTTTATCTTCCTCACAGCAGCGAGTNCTTGCTGTTGTAGTGNCTCTTGGTGTTTTTATGATCGCCGACACATTATACCTGTTGGTGAATCGTTTAGGAGAGTTGTTAGAGATAGGCTATTTTGCAGCCACGGCGATTTCCTTGCCCAAATTTTACCAAGGCATGGTGCTATCTCATACTGCTGTTGGACTTATTTTGGTTTTTATCGCAGTATTGTTTGTTGCATGGCACTTGCCAGCAGTATGGAGGAAGAGCAGGAAACGGGCTATCTTTACGGGGTTAGTAACCGTTCTGCTTGGTTTTGCTCTGGCCATAACCGGTCTGTTCATTTTAAGCGCTGCGAGTAATCGTGGAAATCCTATTGCATACTGGATTCATGTATTTGCTGGATTATTGATTCCGGGATTTTACTTTTATCATAGAAGAATCTCATTATGGAAGCCTTCAAAAGAGAGTTACATCGCTATTCCCATGTTTACCATGGGTATATTAATTGTTGGAGTCATTCTTCATGGTATCTCGTATGAGGGTGAGCAATACACCGAGCAGGCACAACAGGCTTTCTCACAGGGGAAGGATACGGGACCAGGGTCCAAGGTACGAGACGTAAAAAAATACGCTAAGTCTGATTTTGTTCCGGCCAACTTTGTTCCAGCAGAAAGTCCATTTTTCCCTGCGGCAACTACCACTACAACTGGAGATTTTTTACCGTCTCGTATTATAACCCGCGGAGACTTAGCCGGACAAGAGGCTCGGGAACGCGATATTGAGCGCTATGGTTTTGTTGTTGAGGAACCGATCGGAGTAGAAACTTGTGCGCGTTGTCACGCGTCGACTGCCGCACAGTGGTCGAAATCTGCGCATCGATATTCTTCTTTCAACAACCCCTTTTACGAAGCCACGATCAATGACATGAGAGAAAATGCTTCGAGTAGTAACCCGGAAGTCGCCAGACACATAGCTCATTTTGGCGATTTGGACGGTAAGGAAGCAGAGATAAAATCCAAATGGTGTTCAGGATGTCATGATCCTGCATTGATGCTCGCAGGTAAAATGACAGAAGAGATAGATCGTAATTCGCCTCAGGCTCAGGCAGGACTTACGTGCCTTGCTTGTCATGCTATAGATAAAATTCACGGTAGAACGGGAAATGCAAATTACAACATAGCCGACGAACAAGAAGATCCTTATTTATTTGCCGAATCAAAAGACGGCATCGGTCGTTTTGTTCATGATACCGCGTTGAAGGCACGTCCAGATGTTCATAAAAGACAGATGCTTAAGCCATTTTTTAAAACATCCGAGTTTTGTAGCACTTGCCACAAGGTAAGTTTAGACTCGCGTGTGAACAATTATCGATGGTTGCGCGGTCAGAATGAGTTCGACAATTGGCATGACAGCGGAGTTTCACGAAATGCTTCACGGACCTTTTACCTTCCCGGAAATAAAAGAGAGTGTCAAGATTGCCACATGCCGTTAGAAAAGGCAGTTGAGGGAGACGTTTCAGCCACGAACGGATATGTTCGTTCGCATCGTTTTCTGGCAGTTAATACGGCTCTGCCGTTTATTCGAGGAGATCACGAAACTATCGATTTAATCGAGCGTGAGCTAAGGGATAATAAGTTAAGTGTAGATATTTTCAGCATGAGATCTGAGGGTACAAGGCCCTTCAGGGCATTTGCTTTAGATCGTTCGAGACCTTCCTTGATTCCAGGGCAAGTTCATGAATTTGATGTGGTTGTCAGGAATCTTGGTGTGGGGCATACATTTCCTGGCGGAACGAATGACTCAAACGAAGGTTGGTTAGAAATATCGGTTGTGGATCGAGATAATCAAGTGGTGGCTGTTAGCGGGTTGATAGAGGAAGACGGACACGTTGACCCAAGTGCTCATTTTTACAAAGCACTGATGTTAGATAAAAATGGGGAACCGATTCACAGAAGAAATGCTCAGGATATAGTAACATCAGTTTACACGCGAGTTATCGGTCCTGGGACTGCTGATGTCGCTCATTTTTCCTTTTTGGTTCCTGAGTCTTACTTGGGGCAAAGTTTGACTATCAAGGCTCGCTTACTTTGGAGGAAATTTGACCGCAATTATACTGAATTTTCATATAATAAAGCTCCACATGGATTTCGCCGATTTGATGATGTGCCAGACCTTCCTGTAACTGAAATAGCTTCTGGTCAGATAGAACTCTCTGTAGGATCTCAGGACATTGTTTCATCATCGGCTCTTTATGAAGATTGGGTGCGTTTTAATGATTACGGAATCGGACTATTAATACAAGGAGATACGCAGGGTGCTGCCAGAGCATTCGAAATGGTAAAAAATTTGGCTCCNGATCGTCAAGACGGCTTCCGCAACTTGGCTCGAGTTGCTTTAAGAGATGGTAATTTGAAGAACGCTTATTCGTATCTTGATAGTTGTGAGGCCCTGAAGCCTGGTGATGCTCAGACTGCATGGGTNTGGGGNGTGGTCTTACAAGAAGACGGACAATACCAGCAGGCAGCGGCAGCCTATCGAAGAGTACTAGACGACTTTCCTGAAGATCGAGCTTCTTGGCGGAATCTGGGAAGAGTACTATATCTGGATGGCAAATTNGAATCAGCTCTGGATGCTTTAGAATCTGCTNTAAGTATCGATCCAGAAGATCGTATAGCCCACTACCATGTGATGTTGTCGTTGCGGGCTTTAGGCAGAGTCGATGAGGCTAAAATTGCTGAAAAAGCGTATGAATACCATCAAATCGATGAATCCGCACAACAGGTAACAAGGCAGTATCGTTTGGATCACGAGNATGANAATCTTGAGGCTTTGAAAATACACGTGCACGAGTTAAAAATGAAAAATGTATCGAACGTGAAAGCTTCTCTATGAAATCATCGATTTCTATTCCGAGAAGATTATTGCTTAGCGTTCTCTTTTTAAACTTTGGTTGTAGTGAAAAAGAAGAGATAATTCGGGAAGAAGTGACGTATGCTAAGCCGGATCCATCCAATTATGCCAGTAGGATGGCATTGAAAGACGCACCGACGCTTAGGTTTGTAGATAGGACTCAGGAAAGCGGTATTCAATTTCAACACGAAAATGGAGCCGCAGGCCAAAAGAGGATGCCAGAAACAATGGGCAGTGGTTGCGCATTATTCGATTATGATGGTGACTATGACCTTGATCTGTTTCTCATAAATAGTAAGCCTTGGGACGATTCTGTAGATTCTCGCTCTAAGTTTTATTCCAATAATGGTGATGGCACATTTGATGATGTGTCTGAAATAGTGGGATTGGATATCGATAGTTATGCTATGGGAGCTACCGTAGCTGATTACGATTCTGATGGTGATTTAGATGTCTATGTCACAGCTTTAGGCCCGAACATATTATTACGCAACGACGATGGTCATTTTGTTGATGTATCGGATCAGGCTAATGTTGAGGGAGAATCCTGGATAGATTCCAAGGGAAATGAGAGTCCCGAATGGTCTACTGGTGCGGGTTGGGCTGATGTCGATGGAGATGGTTGGCTTGATCTGCTAGTTACGAATTACGTACGTTGGTCAACGCACACTGATATTTATACTTCGTTAGATGGGAAAAACAAATCATACGCTACCCCCCAACAATATCAAGGGTCGACGCCTCGGTTGTACCGTAACCTTGGTGATGGTTCCTTTGAAGATATTACAGAGAAAGCTGGTTTATTGCTTGAGTCGGGTAAATCTATGGGAGTCGCAATGACCGATTTTGAAGGAGACGGGCTTATTGATTGGGTCATAACTAACGATACTCAACCGAATTTTCTTTTACATAATCTTGGGAATGCGCAATTTGAAGAGCGAGGATTAATGGCCGGAATTGGTTATGATGACACCGGTCGTGCTCGTGCGGGGATGGGTGTAGATATCACTTCAGTAACTAATGATGGCGTGCAGAGTATTGCTATTGGTAATTTTAGTCGAGAAGCTCTGTCGCTCTATAAACAAATAGGAGATGTGTTCGTTGATGCAGCGGGTAAGTCAAAGCTTGTTCAATCAACACTACGACCTCTGACTTTTGGCCTTCGATTCTTTGACGCAGATCTCGATGGGTTTCAAGATCTGGTGTTGGCAAATGGACATATCGAACCTGAAATAAATACGGTGCAGAAGGAAATTTTTTATCTTCAAGCGCCGCAGCTTTTTTGGAATGACCATGAAGGCAGAATGGTAGATATTTCCAATGAAGTGGGACCCATTTTCCAGAAAAAAATGGTAGCTCGTGGTTTGGCGGTCGGAGATATAGACGGGGATGGAGATTTAGATCTTGTTATTACCACTAATGGAGGTCCTGTTTACGTTGTAGTAAATGAAAGCCAAGTAGGTAATGCTATTGCTGTTGATCTTCGTATGGATGGTGGTAATAGACAGGCCATTGGAGCTATTGTAGAAATTTCTGCAAATGGATTAACTCAAAATCAAATGGTTCGAACGGGATCGTCGTATCTAAGTCATAGTACGACCACGTTAACTTTTGGAATTGGGTCCTTGGAGTCAATTGATCGCATGACGGTCTGGTGGCCTGATGGAACTAAACAAGATTTTTTTAACTTATCTGTGGGAAGGCGTTATTGGGTAGACCATAAAAAGGGAATTGTAGAGGAAATACTATTTATAGATATTTAATATTATAAATCTAAAATTTTTATTTAGTGTTAATTAAAAGCTTTATTTTATTTCAGATGATCTTAGTATTCCAATAACATCCTTAATCCCGCGACTTGCCACACTTATTACCACCAAATAAAAAGAAATATTTGCTATCCAAAAAACCCACTCCCAAATCTCCATCCAATTCTCTGCAGTCATTTTATTTCTCCATCGATTCAAATTCTAATTGCCTTGGAGGATGAGACCGTTGGGTAAGGCTGGCGACTATTAACATAGCTAATCCCCCAATTATTAGACTCGTAAGTCCTACTAAGTTGCTATCTTTCACTAATGGTAGTAACCAGTTCGGGACGTATTCCAAATTTTCGTTCATTATAAGAAAGTTCAAAGGCACTAAGGCGCCAAACACGAGTGCACAGTATGCACCAGGAGTGTTTGCACGTTTCCAATATAGACCTAACACAATTGTACCTACACATCCAGAGAAATAAATACTTCCAGTAACGTACATGAATCGGAATGCAGTTTCAGGTAGTTGATATAGTGCACCGAAGATTGCTAAAAATGCAGCTAAGATAATAACGATTGCTCGAGTCCAGTAGATTTCCCTCTCACTTGTTAAACCTCCCCATGTTCCGTCATTTGAGATTTTACTGTCTTTCTTAGACAGAGCGGCCTTAATGGGGGAAATTACATCCCTAACAATTACCCCACTCCAGGCGAGCAAATAACTATCGTGTGTAGACATAAATGCTGCAAACATACCGGCCATCAGCAAACCGGCGATGCCTATGGGTAGGATCTTTGCGAGCATTTCGGGCATTGCATAATGAGGATCCATATCCGGATTTCCAAAATAAGTAAGAGCAGCGATTCCCCAAAACATGGGTATCATTGCCCGACCCATTACAGTTGCAGAAGATATCCAAAAAACCCGTCTGGCAACTTTTGGACTTTCTGCGCTTAGTGGCCGCATCATTTCGGGTTGCCATACTACGCCTACCAATCCAACGCAAAATAAAAATAGAATCATTGAAATTCCGTACCCTGGATTAGAAATAGGATCAAAGCCTAAATCGCCTTTGTGTGTTTGGACGGCTAAGACCATATTGTCCCAACCTAATTGTGGATGCGTCATGATTAGATACGTACCAGCAATAAACCCTAAAGAGAGCAAGATAAATTGTGCGAAGTCTGTTAGCACGACTGAGATCATACCGCCTAGTAGAGTATAGACTACGACGATAACTAACATCAGGACCATAACGTAGTTCACGTATTCCTTATCCAAGCCAGTGAATCCAACAATGAATTTACTACCAAGAATAGGGAAAAGTCCCATATTGAGAGTTCCTGCTATCATGAGGATAATTCCACCGAGTATGCGAACACCTCGGGAGAACTTTAATTCATAAAATTCTGGGACTGTCATTACTTGAAGGTGTCGGAGGCGACTAACAATAAACCCAGTACGTCCTATAATTATCGATGTGATGAAAGCCATTATTCCAAATACGAAAGGGACAAAGCCGTATTTAAATCCTTCTTCGGCCATATACATCACAGTTACGAGACCAAGTCCAGTCGAAACCATTGTGGCTACAGCCATATGAGTTTTTAATCCACGACCAGCTACTAAGAAGTCTGAAATATTTTTAATTTTGGCTCGTGCGCGCATACCAGCGAACACGGTCGCACCAACGTATAANATTACAATCGCATAATCGAACCAACTAAGATGCATAGTATTTTCTCCTAATTATTCGCCTTTGATAATATAGCGTTTACAACCCGCAACGTCACTAATTTACTTATCCATGACAAAATTTGGACATGTATAGGATTTTAGTTCGTTTTAGTTGACATCAAATAAACTCTCTTATAAACTTTTTTCAAAGGAGAATTTTNTTATGTCTATNCTTAGCCAAGCGCAGATCGATTTTTTTNATCGGGAAGGTTATCTGATGGTTCCCGATGTTTTTACCCCTATGGACCTTATGCCTTTACGTGAAGAGCTTAGTGAAGTTGTGGATATTACTGCAAAGCTATTGAAAGAGGAAAATAAATTAAGTGACACGTATGAGAACCTTCCATTTGAACGGCGATTAGCGGCGATTTGGAGAGAGTCAGAAGAAATCTTGTATCCGATTCTTGGTAAGGGTGGTGGTGGTTATAGCGGNAGGGAATTATTTTATCTCATTACAAATCAGAAATTACTTCGTTACNTAGAAGGATTTGTTGGTGAGGAAATAGTTGGATCGTCTGTCTACAGAATACGTCCCAAGNTACCCTTTATGGACCGCGGTATTGTGCCTTGGCATCAGGATTCCGGATACTTTGAGTCACATTGCGATGATGATTTAATTGTTACCGTATGGTTGCCATTGGTTGACGCGACACCTGAAAATGGTTGTTTGCAGGTACTGCCAAGAGCGCACAAACAAGGNGTTCTGCGTCATTGGACGAATGGACCTAATGGTTATTTGGTTATAGAAGATGGAGATTTACCTTTGGTATCTAATCCTGAAACAGTANCTGTTCCACTGGGCGGTGCGTTATTCATGAGCAACTTGACTCCACATTGTTCTACCGAAAACACTAGTGATGTGGTACGTTGGAGTCTTGATTTGCGTTACCAGAACGCAAAGGTTCCGAATAATGTGGGGGAGGCGCCAGAAAACTTTAACCGAAATCGGTCTACAAGTGAAATTGCCTGTTATCCACCTGAAGCTGATTTTGTCGTACAGAGCCGAATAGATCCGGAAAAAGTGACTTCTACTCCAAGTGCGTTTGATAAATTGCGACAAAGTTATGAGAATGAACGGCCACAAGGACCAACTCGTGGATGGGCTGATTATTCGGATAAAACTATGGGNTGATACTAAATAGAACTTGTACTGACGTGGTAACTTCTAATTGCCCGCTTTCTATTGGAACAGCGCCTTTTTCAAGGTCGAATTCAGCNCGTGCGTATATGGNATAATTGTTTGATGATTCGCGGATATCTATTGCTCGACCTAATTTTACGCCAGCTGCACTGGCTAGAGTCTCTGCTCTTCGTCGAGCGTCGGCAACTGCTAACGAGCGAGCCTCTGTACGGAGTTCCTCTGTATTTTCGATACTAAATTCTATTCCATTTATTGTGTTTGCACCCGCATCCACTGCCACTTGTAAGATACGGCCAATGTTTGTCAAGTCACGACATGTAACTCGGACTTGGTTGTTTACCCAATAGCCTAATAGATCGCGACTATCGTTTTTGTAGTCATACTGAGGATTTACATTAAACTGTGTTGTGACTATGTCTTCAATATTTATTCCATTATTTTTTAATTCGTTACTAATTGATATCATCAGGTTATTGTTTGTATTTAAGGCATCGTCGAGTTGAATCGAAAAAGTCTGAATTCCTAATTGAGCATATGCGATATCAGGTGATGCGCTAATTTGTCCTGTTCCTGAAACATGTATTCCCTCAGAGGCAATGTTAGACGGCGCAATGATAGTTTCGTTTTGACATGCAATTAAGGAAATGTAAAGGGTAATTGCTAGTATAGTAAGGTATTCCGATTTCATAGTATCCTCTGTTTTCTCAGTTGATTGATACAATTTAATTAATATAGAAATAATAAAGACGAGATTTTAGTTAACAAGGTTACCTACCAAAGGCTTGTTTGGGTGAGTTTTGAANTAAATATGATGATGTTATTTAATAAANACTTTTTCGTATGGAATATATTTCTTGTATAAATTCATGTTCATAGAGACGCCACTACCCATTTNTCACGATTCGGCAATTACGTAAAAAAATGAGGTTATGAANAGAATCCACTCTTTTCTCAATACCTTGCAGTAAACGTAGTATCGTATTAGTTGGAATACCCAGAGATTTTGGTCCACTACGATGTAATGACATAAATACTCGGTTGAATTGTAATTTGCTTTTTATAAAACAAACTTGCTGGTCATATAAAACAATATCTTATTTTACTAAGATATTGTTTGTTAAAGGAGTATTCAAATAACTACTAGCACACAAAGACCTTGGATTAAAAAATTTCTATTTGGGAGTGCCGACTTTGGGATAGCCGCTGTCGAATCGGTTATTCAAATATATTTATTGAAATTTTATAGCGAGTCGGTTGGATTGTCAGCGACGCTTGTAGGTTTTGCACTTGCGATCGCTATGTTATGGGATGCGGTTTCAGATCCAATAATGGGTGGGATTTCTGACCGTACCTATCATTCCCAAGGTCGTCGTCGTCCATTTTTCATTCCAGGTACAATTACTTTAGCTGCTACGTTTGTTTTATTATTTAATCCTCCATTAGTGAGTAATACAACAATTTTCATCTATTTGGTCTTAGTGTTTTTGTTATTGAATACCGCAATGACTTTGGTTTCGGTACCTCATACGGCATTAGCTGGTGAAATAAGCAGTGATCGTCATGAGCGGAGCAAAATATTTGGGTTTAAACGTCTTTTCTCGACGTTGGGCGCACTGTTNGGATTAATATTGCCTGCTCTATTGATGATTGCNTTGGAGGGATCCGAGATTTCTCAAAATTTGTCTGAATATTCTAAAAGTGCATCTTCACTGATAATAGGACCAATTNTTATTGCAACAGGATATATCAGTTATGCTGTCAGTAAGAGTTTTGATAGGTCAAAACCAAAAGGGAAAAAATTAAAATTGACCGACTTGGGCTCCCTTTTATGTGAACAACGTGAGGTACTGAAGAACCCGCTGTTTCGTATTCTTCTTTTTGCATTTGCTGTTGCCGCGGTAGGGCGAACATTAAATGCCTCAATAGCGCTCTATTACTATGAATACTTTCTATTATTAAATGAAAAGCAAGTTGTTATGTTTATTCTTTTACCATTTTTTCTGTGTCTGGTTGTCTCTGTACCATTCTGGATTTGGCTGGCAAAGAAATGTGGGAAAAAAAATGCAGCCTTTTGGGGCGTAATAACGCTTGGCTGTAGTACTGTAGTCGTATATCCTCTTATGCCGTCTGGAATATTACTTTTTCCGTTAATTAATGCTATAGTAGGTGGCTTTATGGCTGGCGCAATTGTATTGATGGATTCTCTTGTGGCTGATAGCATCGATTATGATCGTTTGCGTGTTCCAAATGCTCGCGAAGGTTTGTATTTTGGCGTATGGAAGATGGTAACAAAAATTTCTCGAGCTGTCGGCCTTCTAATTGCAGGAGTATTTTTAGATGGGATAGGTTTTGTAGCAGGTATAAAAGTGGTTAGTTCAGATGTTTCGTATAATTTGGCTCTCATTTTCGGTCCTGTAGTAGGGATGCTATTTATTGGAGCAGGTGCTATTCTTTGGACTTTACCATTGGACAACAAACTTCACGATCGTATACAGAANATCATTCTAAAACGTTGGGGNTAAAACCCTATCTAATTATTGTTATCCCGTATTGTAGAAGAGAGGTTAAAAGTCTTAATTTTTGCGTATATTCAACAGTCTTCGGGTATCGTCACATGTAGCNATTTCTCGCTGGAGTTGTGAAGCTATTTGGACGGTGCGTTCGACGAACTGCGAGTTACATGTTGCTAATTTTCCACGAGAAAGATAAATGTTNTCCTCAAACCCAACACGTACATGGCCTCCCATTAAGAGTGCATGCGTTGTAATGGGCAGTTGTAACGCTCCTGGTGCTAGAGCGGACCAATGGACGCCCTTCGGTAAGCGGGCGTGTAGGTCACAGAGCCCGCGTAATGAACCCTCGATTCCCCAACGGATACCGAGACAGAATTGGATCCAAGGTGGATCAGTGATGAAACCTCTTTCGATTAGGTAGCAAGCTTGACGAAGATGGCCCAAATCGAATACTTCTATCTCAGGCTTAACATTCATTTCTCGCATACGGATGCTCGCGTATTCCACCCAGTCGCTTGAATTAATAAAAACGCNGTCACGAAAATTCAGGGACCCGACATCTAACGAGCAGATTTCCGGTCTAAGGTTCAGAGGTTCCAAACGTTTTTCAGCAACATCTGGTTGATCTATATTGAATCCACTTGTTGTTAGATTAATGAGTAGATCGCTCTCACCTCGAATTCGTTTTACAACTTCCGAAAATAACTTTACTTGAGAACAGGGAGTGCCTGTAGTGGGGTCACGAACGTGAATGTGAGCAATAGCCGCACCCGCCCGCCATGATGCTAAAGCTTGATTTGCAATTTCTGTTGGAGTATAGGGAACGTTCGGATTTTGTTTTTTAGTTGGGACGGATCCGCTTATGGCGGCGGAAATAATGAGTTTATTTTGCATACTATATTACTTCTCGGATGGCATGTTAAAAAACAATACTAGAAACAGCTTTTGATATTAATGCGAGTGCTATGGAAGACATACCGACTAATCCCATTCCACAAGAATATCCGGCTAATATTATCGGAGTGTACGAGCGCCATCGATCCTTACCAAACCGGTTTTCAAAATAATAGCGCCCTATTAATGCACCGATAAAATTGGGCAGCACAAAATGCGGCCAGGCACCAATTCCCCCTATAAAGCCGTAAAATAGTGCAATAGGCCATTTGAAAAAAGACAGTAGCCCTAGTAATACACCACTAGTCCCAACTCCGGCAAGGATATAGTCTAATCGAATTATACTCTTAATCAATTCGTTGCCGCCTTCCGCAAGAGTAGATTTCGCCCAGAANGCTTGCATTGTGGCGTGGAAAGGCCAGAACTTTTGGACATAAGGGAAAGCGGAAGAAGGAATTGGACCGAGCTTCCAAATAAATGACCAAAAAACAAATGAACAAACAAACATTATCAGCAGTGTCACAGCTGCTAATTTGACAATACTTCCGAATCGTGTTCGGGTCAGCTCTANTTGTTTGAAGGCTGCAGCCTCAAATCCCCAGTTAAATAAAGGGATTGGTGCAAACCACACAGCTGCTCCCTGATAACCTGAAAGGTAGAAAGATCCCTCACGTAAATAAGGGAAAGAGACGCCCTGCGGGCTTCCTGTTAGGCCTATCATTCTAGCCCCGATATATGAATATATGGGTGTCCAGATAAAGCCGAAAAATGCGCTGATCCACCAGGGGAACTCCGGTACTAAATAGTAAACAAGAGCAACAAANCCCGCCGTGCTTACGGCCCAAATTGTTAATGCAATTGGAATTGGGATGTCGCCGCGATCTTTCGGCGTTGTTGTACGCTTCTCTTTAGTAGCTCCCCGCAAATTCCACATGGTATGGCCTACCATGGCAAATCCCATTAGCGCGATAACGATTGCTCCGCCGATTGTGAAACTCAGCCAAAAGTCAAAAGAGTTAGCAATCTGAGTCGGAATTGCAGACATGCCTGGTTGCCATGTGTGAAGGATATCAAACCCGTAAAGGATNGGGTTTACGAGTACGTTTACCAAAATAGAAGCTGCGAATGAACCGACAACGACCCAGAAGGGTAAAACAAAACCGATAAGGATATTAATTAAATCAGTGCCGATTCCCATTATACCTGCAGGAAGTAATTCTTTTATAGAAACNGTTAGATCNATAAAGGGAATTGGTAGAATCGTTACAGTTTGTGTAAGAAAAATACCTGATACGGTGGGGATGACAACATATATNAGACCCCAAATAATTCCAATGAAGGCGCCGATACTAAAAATTTCCCATCGCCATCCTTCGCGAGCTTCAGAGCTTTCAGCTAATGCTGTAGCACCACCTGCTTGTACGGAGGCTAACGGGTAGGGTAATTTCTCAATATCGTTTGTAATTCGAAAAAGTACATAGCCAAGAGAAAGGCTGTTTATCTTTTGCATAACAATAACAGCTAACAACAGTACGATAGGTTTAATCCAGTCAACGTGCAAAAATGACCGTGCTGCTAAGGCTGGTGAATCTCGTGGCGGTACAACCCAGTCTGGTATGTGTTTATGAAGGCCATCAGCTTGGGGCGATTGAATTAAGTATTGATCCCATATAAGTCCGCCAAAGGGGCCTCCAAATAAATCTGCGCCTGTTCCGAGCTTTCCGCCCATCATAACCAAGCCACCAGCTACCCAATACAGTATTATCACCTCTTGTGGCCGGAGGCGTACAAACGAACGTTTTGCGATTTCGATGAANAAAATCAGGGTTACCCATTCAGCCCCGCCGGCCATACTTTGTCCCGTCACCAGCCCAAGATATATCGCACCAGGCAACATTATAAATCCTACAAATAATGCTGCCCAGAGGGTTTTCTTATTGAAACCAGGTTCGAATGGGCCGTCGATTTTATGTGTTTTAAATTCAGATGTTATGTCGGAGTTATTCATTTTATGTTTGTATTAGTTGCCGTATAGGCTGTGTCCATTGCCGGGGAAAAATATCAGATCAACTAAAAAAGAGCATCCGATGGCTGAGAAATAACCGAGAATAAGCCCAATAAAAAAAGGTTGTGCTTTCTGATAAAGTGATATTCCTCCCGATCGCATGATTGCCCACTTTGTGAGCCAAGATACAAAGATGGAAAAGACAATTATTGTCATAGGATAGGAACATATTCCTACGGGCATACCAATGGGATGAAGAGGCCACCATGAGAAACGATACCTAAGAANGGTTATGGATCCCATTATTCCTCCTCCTATTACCATATGCATTAAACGAGACCAATCAGGTGATGTTAGAGCTATTTTACGAAGACTTTCTACAAAAGGTACTTGTGAACCATACCCAAAAATCCATCCACCATAATTGTAAGCTCCATATGAATAACCCATATAAAGAATAAATGCCATTGAAGTTAATAGAGCTACGATAGCTGCGATGAAAATGCAAAAGGTGACGGATCGTCGGTTAATACTCAGATAATCTGTTATTTTAGCGCTATTGGCGGATGCGACCATAAAAAAGCCTTTTAATTCGTGATGCCAACCATAAGAAAGGCCTAAGGCTATATGGCTATCGGCACTTGCGTAAGGTCCAAGTGTGTAACCTACAAAAGATTGGGCGATGAGCGGGCCACGNGAAAAAAGTAATCCCCCCTCCATCACAATACGCGTAATACCCGTATATAAAATCAATGTTGCTATTATGAAGAGCGTGATAGTAGGGATGCTCATACCTGCTGTATAAAGCCAAAAGGCAATGTAGNTTAATGCNGTGCCNGCACCGATGACTATACTGCGGTATGACATAAGTTCGTTTCTATCATCNATCTCATTGTCACCATGAATAGCTTTACGCCAAATTTCTCCAAGATGCCCACGGGCCATCCAGGTCAAGTTGATAACAAGTACTGTCATTGCGCCGAAAGATTGCCATCCAATAGCAGGATGCCCACCTAATGTGTAAACGTCTATACCTGGCAATGAATAACCAAACTGGTTAAATGTCCCCATTTGAAGCATGGTCAAGATGTTGAAAAACCAAAGGCTAAAGGAAACATCTAAATTGACAAAATAAGTGAAGCCGACGATTGCCCAATTAATATTGGTGTTGATTGCCGGAAAATCTCGTCCAAGGCTGATAGGATCCGAAAGATCTCTAGGAATAGGTGGTAGCGCTGGTGTAAAGTATGTAACAATATTCCAAGTTACCATTAAAAAAGGGACCGCAAAGCCTATCCAAAAAGGTGTTCGCCGAACAAATCCTGGCCAATTGGATCCTTGGGGCAGCTCAATTAATTGTCTTGGAACTTCCATGAGTGCGTAGGAAAGGCGTTCGTGTTCGACCCATTGTTTTCGCAACGCGGAAACAATACAGTGACACAGAAAAAAGATAGCAATTACTAAGCTAATCCACCAGAATAGAGGTGCGATCCATGCTCCCCAAGGAATAGGCTCTCCAGCCGGTATTCCGTTGTAAAACCATTTAAGAGCTATATCATCTCTAGGCATGAGCCAATCTTTTGCATGTTGCAAAACTTTAAAGTCCCATTGATTTTCAGGTGATGCAAAAAATTTAGGAGCGGCGATAACCGCGATTAAATACGTTGAGGTACCCCAGGTAGGAATAGAAGCACCTACCATTGCCATGACGAAGATAATGCCCAATTCGGAACTGCTTAAGGCAGCTATTTTAAGGCTTGATTTAAGTAACGAATTTATAAATACCAATGCGGTTAGTAAGAATACGACACTAAGCGGTAGGTAGCTGATCGCCCATTGTGATGATTTTAATACGAACATACTGTAAGGTGCGCCAACATTTATTAACAGCACAAAAAATAGACCAATCAGAAAGGCCCGTAGTGGAAATTTCATATGGTAGCCACCGCTTTTTCAAATGATGATGCTAATTTACTCTGGTAGATGAGGCGGGTGCNGGTAGGCAGTGTCCTCCAAACGAGAAAGCGCTTCCTTAGGACGTTCAGAAAATTCCGATTCATTCTTTGCCAGGAGGCTATGTCGCCACTTAAACGATTCAGCGTAACCTCTATTTTATAAATGTTATGGTCTCCGGTTGGTAGTGCTGTTAGAGTCACATCTTGACTTATTCCTAAATCGTATGGCGCAAGCCANGTACGCATCTTAAGTATAAANAATTGTCCATTTTGATTAGTTTGAATTGTTAATCGAATATTGCGAGCAATGAAATCTTCCGAAGATCCCTCACCGTAAGCCTCAAAAACTGTTTTCAAGTAGACATACATTAGCTGTACTTCTTTGCCTGCAACTGTGAATGGAAAATCGAAGACCCAGTTGTCTCCAGTAGGTTTTGGAAAACTCCACTGCCTAGTAACATCCGGCACGGCCATATTGGCAGCCAATCGTGCTGGATAAAGTGTGGATATATATACCGTGGCTATGACAATGAGTGTTGCCCAAACTGCTGATAGAGAAGAGTAATTTAGTGTTAAGCCATGGAATAGATCAAAATGCATAATAAATAGGTAAGAAATTTGCCCTAATAAATATCCTGCAACGGCACCAAAAGTTGCAAACACAGTAGATTCGGCGATAAATAACATTCCAATGTGACTGGGTGCTAAACCAACTACACTATATACACCGATTTCACGGGAGCGTTCGTATACAGCTCCTGTCATAGTGTTTAAGACTATTAAGGCAGCAATTAATACAGGAATTAATAGTTGCCCCGCCCCGCTAATTTCAGTTGCCCCTATAGAGCTGTATACCACCACTTTATTATTTTGACTTACGAAGAGTGTTAATGCTACTCTGGTCATAAAGGATTCGACTGCTCGAATAAATTCGGGGCCTGTTTGCGTGGGAGTGGCTAAAGCGATCGAGCGTATTTGACCATCCATTTCTACTACCTGTTGATATGGAAGGAATAGAGTATTCTCAGGTAAAAGATGACTAAAATTTTCTAACGGTGCTGTTGCTTTAGTGCGTGGGTCTTCTGTTGCTTCTCGAGCGATTAAGCCCGCGTCCTTTACCGTATCAACAGGAGTTAATAGTTCACCATCTAAATCGGTAAGTTGATTAAGTTTCTCGGAATCCAAAAGGCCAATGACACGGTATAAATCTTCGAAGATTTGCACTTCCGCTGTGCCNACTTCGTGGATGCTGATATTTAACAAGCTGGCTAATTTNTCGGGAAGTAATACCACGTTGCGATCATTGGGTGCAAAAAAGCGACCGGATTTTAGACAAGATTCAATCGGAGTGACAAAAGATTCATTATGGTGGAAGCCTACAATACCGTGAACAAAACTACGCTTGCCATTCTNTGGCACGAATANGTCGATGAAAGCTTTTTCTGATTCTATAGGTGATAAATACCATGCTCTCGGAACAACGATGGCTCTGTCTGCAAAGGCACTGCGGACATAATCCCATGTTGACTCTTGCATAGGACGCCAGGNCCTCTCTCGGACTAAAGCACCGTCGTACTGCGGTTTAGTATCCCGAGGTAACTGGTAAAAGTCGAGGCTAGACTTAACAGACGTAAATGAGGAAACCGTGAAGGTGAGTAGTGTTAAGGTAATAGCTGTAAGGGCTGTTCTCAGGCGACGCTTACTGAGATTGGATATTCCTAGCATAATCGCAGCGAATCCTGCACTCACCCGACCAACGTCTGTCTCGTGGATACCNGAGTTTATTCCTTTTCGTTTTTGAATCATTTCTTTAAAACGGCCAATGATTATGAAAGTTACGGATATCCCTAATGCAAGAATAACAAATGCAAGAAAAATGATGTAGGGAGAAGTACTTAATTTAAAGGCAGGGTGAAGCCATCGAAGAATTAGAAAAATTCCGAAGAAAATGCCAGAAAACGCCGCGAGTTGTTTTTGAATTTGTGCATAACCAAAGAAGAAACGTTCACAGAAAAATGAAAAAGGAAGTATGAGAGCAAAATAAAATATTACTGCACGAACCGTATCGTTAGCTGTTGATTTAATTTCAGGGTAGATTCGAGCTTCTATGCCTAAGGCATTTTGAACGGCTTGTTTATATCCTGTATAATTTAATTCTAGTAGATGTTTTTTAGCGTCAATAAGAGCCTTTTTAGCTTGTTCATGCATCGCTCGTAACTCTTCGACTACAATACCATGACGCTCNAGTTGTTTAATTCTAGCTTCATCGATAGTCCAAATGTCGGTTGCCGCTTGTAACGATGAGTTATAGATAATATTTTGCTCAGGGTCAAANCCCTGTCCCTGAGCTTGTTCAACTAAGNCCATATCTATTTCTGATGCCGGTAGAGGATTCTCAAGAAATTTTGAATCAGCATTGGTCAGCATAAATCTCACTCCGGCCAGAGCGTTCTCGCTACCAAAAGCTCCCTCGCCTGCCAAAATTTTTACCGGTACACCTGATTCGGAATAAACTACCCCGGCATGCACTACTTGGTCGGTGCTGTTCGATTGATTTTCGATATAACTAAATCCAAAAGATCTTGGCGGAGCGTCGTTACTTCCTAAAATATTTATTTGGTCCATAGCTGAAAGGTATCTTGGGTCGACGACTTCTAAAAATGACAGCGCCTGGCACTTAAATAACACTTGAAGCATGTTATTTTCCCACCATCCATATGCCTGCATTCCTGGATATGTTTTGTCACCTTCTTCTCCTAAATCTGGTGCTGATATAATCCGACCCCTATCATCTACTTCGAAGGCCTCTATGCGGTTAGAGAACCGATTTCGCATTATATCAAATTTGAAATGACCGACTGAATCTCCAGAAGATTTGGTTTGCGTGGTAATGAGGGTTCGAACGCCGGCAATAGAATTCGGACCTGGTTGGAGGTAGGTCACTAATGCGTTTGGAATGGGTGATTTAGGTACGGCAAAATTCACGTCTCTATCGAACCAATAAATATCTCCTTCTAAACTATGTCCCCAATCACGTAGAGATAACTTCGTGTCATTAAAGAAGTCAGCGTCTGATGCTCCCTTCATTAGTATGGCTACAATTGTTTCAGTCTGTCTGGTCAGCCCCTCAAAGTTAACGAATTCCATTAAGTCGTTTGGAGTGTCAATTCGAGTTCTCAATTGATTAGGAGTAACTAAAGAGATGGCTTCTTTGCCGACAAAAGTGACAGCCTCACTATCTAGAGCCAAGCGAATTGGCATATAGTTCTTCCAGNCACGCTTAACTGGTGCTACTGCATCGATATACCTGTTAGAATTCGGAAACACCTCCGAAGNATAGCGGGAGAATTGATCACTATAGGGAGCGATGAGATTTTTTAAGTAATCATTATTACCCCAATTTGAATTATAAAAAGTACCCATAGTAAAACCAGCCAGATTATTACTATGCGAATGTAAGTCAAGNCCTATAAACAACCGAAAATCTATAAGTTCGTCTNGATTGATACGGTTTTTAAAGTAGTCACTGTTNCGAGAGTGTTTGTANAGAAANTCATTGATACCAGAGAGGCCTTCGAAATGGCCGGATGTAGCAAGAAAAATAATTGTATATCGNGTACCATGCTTTTTTAATAAACGAGCGCTTTCTAATAGGGCAGCGATGCCAGAAGCGCTTTCGGCTCCAGGTGCAAGTGCTGGTACAATAGACATGGCATCGTAGTGTGCATGCACGACGATAATTTGGTCTCGCCATTTCTGTAACTGCTGNCTCTGGCCCCTNGGCATCTCTGTATCTTCGCCAGGTAAGACCGCAATTATATTGTGGCCGTTGACCTGTTCCCAGTCCATTTTTGCAGATACGTGCACTNTAGGGGTGGATTCATTTAGAATGTTAAACAAGGATTTCGATTCGTCGCTGTTGATCCAAAAACGGGGTATATCAACAGGCACTTGTAAAAATTTTTTTGCTGCTTCGCTNCGCGTAACGTTTCCTGCGTCGTGAAAAATGATTGCCTGTGCTCCTAAGGCTCTTACTTGTATATAGTTGGTTCCAGAACCAAACTCCATGAGAGCGATACAATCTTTAATTTTTTTCCCATCTAATTCTGTCAATGTTCCCTTGCCNACATTAATTAATCGACCCTCTATACCGTCACTAGGTAATGTTGAGGTTCTGACTCCGTTAGGCCAAAGGGAAAATAGAGCAAAATCTTGTTCTGGTAGTTTTAGTGTTGCGCCTTTATCTATAGGGATTGTGACGGGGAAACTTTCACGACGTACGTCGTTTAGTCCCAAAGAAAAGAACTGATCTTCTATGTAATCTGCAGCTGAGTTTGCGCCTTCATAGCCAGTTACACGTGATGGACGAGAATTAAGATTACTGATGTGATCCTTTAATCTTTTGAGCTGAACGTTGGTTACGACGCTTTGAATATCCGAATCTGTTACGGTCTCGGTCTCTTCTTTTAAGGGAGACCAGCCGATCATATTTTCTAAAATACGAGAATTGTATCCGGGCCCATGGATTAATAATGGACCGAAGAAAATTGTAAGGATAGAAATTGAGAGTAATAGTTTCATAAACAAGTCAGAAATATCTGTGTGCTTTTAAGTACACAAAAAAAGGCGGAAAATCTACCCGCCTGATTTTCTGTTATAAAAGGGTTGTGGTATGTGNTGATTTAGTTNTTTGCGACTTTCGTTATATTTTTCACTTTATTTATCTCGCGGCGGAAACGAAATGATATGTCTTGTTCTTCGATTGGCTCGTTTCGATAGTTGTATCTTAACCCTAAATTAGGTATGTGAAATACAATAGATCCAACGTCGTTGTGAATTTTCGAAAAAATTATATAACCTTCAACATCCTGACCTGAAAAGCAAAATTCATCGTCGGGATATTTTGCGCGGTTCATTATGTCCCGTCGTTCNTCAAATCGAAGATATCCCAAGCCATTGAATGCTAAGGGAAATCTCCGAAAGTATTCCTCAATATCGTATGCTCCCCAAGGGTAGTATTTCCGACCATTCTTCGACTCGATATATATTTGTAATGGATCCAGTTTCACTTTGGGAAATTCATAATTTTTTACAGTTACCTTAAAAACAGATAATCTCTGTGGTGAGGTTCCTGTTTTAGGATCTACCCAGTTTCCATTGGTGAATGGGTTGGATGGAACCTCATCCCCAGGTCCACTTGCATTATTCGATTGAGTGGGGTATTGACGGTTTAGTTCTTCGTCAGTCATTGGTCTAACGGAAACTTCAAGACGGTTCAATGCGAATGTCACAGTTCCATCGTCAAGGACAAGCATTTCTGTTCCGTCGATGTTTGATTGATTTGATGCTTGTTCAGGTTCGAATTTGCCAGGGATTAAGTAATGGCCGCAGCCAGTAAACGCTAATGATAAAAGAAAATTGGCAAATAAGAACTTCATTTTATATTCGTGCATAGGAGATCTCCTCTCTCAGTGCTGTCATATTACAAATCTACAGGTACCTGTTTGCTTCTCTGTCGTGCAATAAAATCGTTGAAATTATCCTCTTTTATTTTAATTATGCCGTTTAAACGTTCCCTTAAATTTTCAATAAATGAGACGAAAAGTGGTTGTGCTTTTGCTTCGCGAATATCATTGCTTAGCTGGTTATTAAGTTCTTGTGTGTTCTGAGACCACTGTGAATAACGAGATTTGTTTTCTTGGTAATAGCTTCGGACTTCCGTATNCNCAACCACAATTTGAGAATAAATATCAGTTTGCCANAGGGTTTCTAGCATTTTCTGATTTATAACCTTACTTCGCTCGGCAGCAATNTGTTTGTNGAGCCCTAATTTTTCTTTTTCTTCAGCCAAAATTTCACCAACGACAAATACGCGGGTAATATGAAACCCTAACTGCGATATAGATAGCNNCGATGGATTATCTGAATTGGTTAAATTTTTGCTTGCAACATGATACTGTTCTACTGACCATTCGCCTAAAGTGCTTGTTAATATACGTTGGTTGTTGTTNGCATTACCTTCTAAGACTTGTCTTACGATGGCGGTATCTATTTGTACTTGGTATGTTTCAGCTAAATCAGCAAGAAGCTCTAAATTAGCTTCTTGATTTATTTTTCTACGAAGAGCCCCTTCAACTAATCGANGTCGCTGTTCAATAGTAACTTCTCGACGGTCCGCGATATTTGCAATTATAAAACGACCGTCTGCTTGAAGCAGTTCAACACTACCTTTCGGCAATACAAATAGAGGGGCATAACGTTCGTCAACCATGAGTGGGTTGAGCCAGTCGGTAGTCATAGCCCGTTTGTTATTGTTTTTTGCTACTTCAGTAAAGTCCGCTTCGGATTCTAATTGTTTTAGGATGAGAAGAGCAGTATGTTGGTTACTAATATCAATACGTTGCAATTTTATTTCACTTGATGCTCCGGTCGTCTCAAAAAAGGACTCGATTTGTTCGGCGGTAGGCGAAAGATCTCCTTTTTTATTTTCGAGTAACTTTATTATTATCTGTTCACGCTCCCAACTATCTNCAGCCGCTAAAACTNTGGCATCTTCGTTCAGCCCTCTGCGACGTGCTTCATTTAACATCAATTCATTGTCAATTAGTACTTGAAGACGTTGGCGCCAATCTTTTAAGGTTAGCGACTGAATATCGTCATCAAGCTTATTTAAGGCACGTAAAAAGTCTTTCTCGCTGATTGTAGTATCTCCAATTTGAACGAGAGGAGAATCACTTTCTGGNTTTAAANTTGACCCACCGTTACACGAGCTAAACAAGAGAAAGAATAGAAAACCCCAGTTTCTGCCTTTATGATTATGGTGTTGCAACAATTCTTAAAATCCCCAACCGCGGCGTTCTGCAGGTCGGCCTCCAAGCCGATCCTGTTCCATTCCGGCGAAAAGCTCTATAAATGCTATCGTATTACTGACATCAAGGTCTTTNAGATTTCCAAAATTAATATCGTTAATTTGAAAACCGATATTTGAGGTTATGCTGTATCCTTGATACTGAACTCGGTTTGTATATTGGGTTGTAAATACTTTACCTACGAAATCGTCTATATATTCGGGCGGCAAAGGATCTGGAATATCTTCAGCATTTCGATAAATAATCGATTCAACACCAACCTCTACGCGACTCTTTGTTAAAACAGGGAAAACAGCTGAGAGTGAGAATATCTGACTCATGTCATTTAATTCTANTTGTGCAGGTCGCGGCTGAGTACGCTTACGCCATATACCTTTCCATCGAGGTATAAATGTAATATTGTTTCGAACGGGTAGTGGGTAATCAGCCTTACTAATAACTCCAATAAACCCACTATCGTTGAACTCAGCACCTGCGTCTTTGTCGTTGCCTCGTTGTTTGTAATGATCTAATCGTAGTTTATTTATAAAGGTTAAGTTCCCGTGAGCGAGTTTATGACCGAAAAATGCTTGGTTTACTAATGCATCTTGTGTAATCTGTGGATCGTCAAGAGGTTGTAATCCTCCAACTGATCCAGGCCGTTGTACCCATTGAAGTAAATTGTCGGCAATGTTATCCTTCACTGATTTCAACATATAAAAAGCTTCGAAACGACCATATCGTGCAAGGTCTTGTTCTGCACTAATCAATAGGTAGGTCATCTTAGCTCTCTCTTCACCAGCGATCAGCCATTCTCTATTTCTTCCGAACGTAACATTTACTCCAGGGTATATTTCTGCTCCACTATANATATTGTAGCCACGATGTCCACGCTTGTATGGGTAGTCGGCTTCCTCGTCATTTTCAAATCGGTCCACAACAGTATTATTGTTCATGTCCACACCAAACANAAACTCAGGTGGATCGACATAATGGCGAAGAAATGGTTCTTCATAATCGGGTGTAAGATTGCTATTTTCGTTGAAGTCGGAAATCAGGTCGTTGTTTTCATCTAAACCAGGGAATACTGCATTATCTCCGGCGCCACCACCAAATCTTGGCCAGTCAACATTTTCATCTTGGTCGTCATTGTCGTCTATATATTCAAACCAATTCTGCCGTTGGTTTTCATAATCTACAAAGTCATTTTGATCTGTGATGTAGCCACGTGTAGTGTAGTTATGATCCATGCTGAACACTTCTCCATAACTGAAGTAGCGTCCGGTTCTTTTTGTTGCATTGAGAAACCAAGCGTCGGCTTCTTGTTGGCTCAACGTTAGATTACTCAGTTTTTGGATATTAATATTCGGGTAACGTTGATATTGAGCATTACGAGCAAATTCACCTCTTACTTCCATCCCCCAAATATCTTCGATTTGTAAGTCGACACTTGTAATTTGATTACCTGAAGGTAGGCCATAATCAAAACGCACGACTCGTTGGTTGGTGTTATCTCTTACATTTCCTTCTGCTCTTGCAACCGGCAAAAATATAGGTTGTCCGTTTAGATTGGTTTGTAAATTTGATGTTACGTCTACGCGGTAATCGTTGGAAAGTACCATTGCAAAGGTTACTTTTTCAACAACCAGTGGATCGGGCACTCGATAACGTAAAAGTATAGGCGCTTCTTCCAAGGCTTCTAAGAAGCCTTCACGCTGACGACCACCTTCTATCGTTGGAGTGACAGCTACTATCTCATTATCAACGATCATATCAGCAGAAAAGAAGAGGGCACCGGATTCATCTCCGGGAGAATCATCAACAATCCGGATAACAATTTCGGTGACGTTGCCAGAATTTTGGCTGCTAGTGAGGAGACCTTTNCGCGAATTCTCTGAAAAATTACTCGAGCTAGAACCGAAATTAGTATTAACTAAGGTAGCGCCGATATTTATAAAATCACCGACCTGAGCAGTTCCTCGCAGCCCCATGAAATTAGTGTAATCTGTGTCCTGTACGCGGTTTGAACCTTGAACAACTCTCACGGGTTCGCTAACTCGAGATAACAGGACTGTACCGCTGTATTTGTCGGATTGGAAGTCCCACTGAACACCATTAAAACGTGATCTGCTGAAAGTCAGTGGAGTCAGTGTGGAACGTATACGATCACCAATTGTGAGTGAGGTGTAATACTGTCCTTTGGCATCCGAGGCTACAACGAGATTTTGAAACCAACTGGAAAACCGACTGTCTTTAAAAACAGTACTACCGAAGGCCAGTGGCTGCTGTTGGCGCCATTCATAAATTCTCCAGCCGCGGGTCACCCAGTTACCAAAAATATCATATTGTCCCAGACCTTCTAGCTGAGTACTTACGTAACGCTCATAAGGTTCTTTCGCATAATTGGTATATTTGTAACCGCCCCAATTATAAAAGTTATACAGATCCTGTGGTACATACCATTTTCTTAGCGTGGGAATCAGTGGATCAAACCCCTCAATTCGCACTTGCGATGTGGCGCCACGCTCACGGCCTGGTGTAGCTGCATTAGCAGCGGATAGGATGCCGACCAGGAGAATTAATCCTATTCTCCAAGATGATAATCGACGCATGGTATCCCTCCCTTGGGAATTATAGAGCTTTAAATTCTATTTNAGGTACAAACTTCTTTGTTNCGACGGAAGTTGCACGTTTAAAAAAATAAGAGCCAAAGNTTTTCAAATTNACNCTAATAGGCAACAGCTATTGTTCGAAATTTAACAGCATTACCAGCATCTGCATTAGCCTTCAAGCGGACTATGTACATGCCAGGTGGCACGGGGTCTCCTTTTGTATCTTTGCCTTCCCAAATCACCTGATTCGGACCGCTCGTAATGTTTTGGTCATATACTCGTGTAATTTCGTTACCAGACAAATTGTATACGATAACCGTGACTCTAACCGGATTAGTAGCTTTCAACAAGATATAATCTAATTCTAACCTATCNTTTATGCCGTCTCCGTTAGGCGTTATAATTTCGGAGGAAAAATTTACTCCCCCAAATAATTTATCATCAATTATTGCTCCGACAGTGAGCGTATTTCCTTCGACATCTAATGTGGCGTCACCAGCTATAACGCGTTGTGGATAGGAATCGGAATTGATATTACCAACTTCGGAGCGAAATTCGGTTCCAGAGACTGTAAGTAAGCTACTAAATTCGATCTTAAGGTCCTGATTGCTACGTGAAATTCGATTATTTTCAAATGAAACGGCGAGCCTGCCAAGNNTATCCATTTTGNCAACAAAATCATTTATTTCTTGACCGTCAATTTCGACTTTTGTGGCAGTAGCCTCAAATGGTGTATTTATGTAAACGGTGTCGAACCCTCTGTCACCTGAAGAAATTACTGAGCGGATGTGGTATTGGAATTTATTGATTTCGCCAATTTGTGCTTTGTTAGGCGTGATTTCTCCTATAATTGAATCCGCAATTGCTGGAACTGAATAGTTGAATATTACTGAATCAACAAGGGCCTTATCTAACAGACTACCAGATAGGAGTTTGAATTCAAATTGAACGTAGCGTCTATTATCAGGTGAATTAAGTGGGCTGTTTTGGAATTGAGCGTAAGGTGGCGACCAATTACTCCAATCCCGATCGTTGGCCCGAATAATTCCAGCATACGCCGGATCAAGAGTTCTGTCAAATTCACTACGGGGGACTTCTTCAAATTCACCAGGAATACCTGTTTGTCTAAAGTACAGGGAATCGTCTGCCGTGTTTCCCGTTTTCGTACTAAATAGCGTCGTGGCAAGTGAGTCAGTTCGGGTATATATCTGAACAGGACCAAAATTGGCATCTGCGCCTAAATCAATAACGCGGGAGATATAATGAGCGAAGGGTGTGACACCTATTCCAAAAACTTCTAAGTCTCCCATTTGAAAAGCACGTTCACCGGTACTTCTAAGTTTAAAATACCTTACTTGTGTTGCGGGAAAACTTAGATTTAACTCCGGCAAGCCATGAGAGCGGTTTTGTGCAATGAGCGAATAAACTGGGTTTTCTCCGACAAAATTCAGCGGGTCACCGTTATTGACATAGAATTCATAACCTCGTAAGGACCGTTCATCATCGTTCAATACTCCACGACGAAAGAATATTCTTTGAAGCGAGAAGATTGCTCCCATGTCAACCGTTAGCTCTGCTCCGTTCGTATTGGTATAAACGCGCCATCCTGTTTTATAATCTCCGTCTATAAGTTCGTTAATGATTTGATTAGATCGCGCCGCAGCCGTTGTAACGGATGTGGTCGCTCCACCTCCTAATTCGCGAATTCGAGGAAGTATATTCTCATTCGGATCGGCTTCAAGTGGAGAAAGACCTTCTAATTCGGTAACCTCAAGTGCATTAAGGTACAAGCCGGTTTCATCCCATGAATTGCCGTCACCACCGAATTTTAGGCGTTCCCCTGCACCAATTAAATTTGGAGAAGCAGCAATCAACACCATGAGAAGTTTAAATATCTTACACATAGATCAATCCTCTCAATCGGTCGTTAATTCAAACGGAATCTTTTTCAAGCGTTTTTCCTTGTTCTGACATNTTAATAANCNACCCTAATTATTTTTTGCTCAACACCATTTTGTGAATCTCCACCTATTTTGACGCGCATTAGATAGTTCCCTGGAGGTACTAAATGGCCAGTTTCATCGATACCATCCCAAGCAAAGGAATACCTGTTTGCAACACCCAATCCATTAGATAAATTGCGAATTATCGATCCGGAAAGATCAAATACTTGCACCTGAATTGGGCGAGGCGCAACAAGCTTTAGTGCATCAAATTCTATAGAAAGTTTGTCACCTATTCCATCCCCGTTAGGCGTCAGTACTTCGGTAGATACAGCTAAATTAGATATAAGTTCACGGTTTACTGGCAGTGCTATGGAAATAGATTCACTGTGAATGTCTTCAACCGCATTGCCTTCGTCCACAAACTGACGAACTTCCTGACCTAAGTCACTATTGCCAAGAAAAGCTTCAAACCGAGTCAAGTTTTGGTAAATAGTCGCCTCGAAATTTACAGAAATTATGTCGGTTCGGCGAATTTTTTTTGAAAAAGTAGCGGAAAAACCTTCTTCGTTTTCGTCTACTTTTACAGGGATAATATCGTCACCAATTTTAATATGTAAGAAATGCATAGGTACAGAAGACCTGAGACTTATTTGGTCGAATCCTTTAGATCGACTATCAAATGTGGGTTTGATAAAATATGAGAAAGTTTCTTTAATGCCAGCCGAAGCGGTATGTGGAAAGACCTCTCCACGTGTTGTTTGTGCCAAAGGATCGTCAATATTGATCTGTAATTTTGATAACGTAGGCGCTAAGTCGGGGTTGTCAGAAAGTAAACGAACATCTAACTGTGCGTACTGTCTAGGTGAAGGCGATTTAAACAACTCACCAGACAAGATGTATGGTTCACTCCATAGACTCCAGTTCTCGCTTATAGCAATGGCTGTATCGATAACTCCTCTNAACGATGGGATTAGCTTCNTATATCTTGAAGCAGTTACAACTTTTCCATTTTTATCGTAGTGAGTGTAATTTTGTTCCACTTCATCACCGGTTCGCGNTCTTACCTCGANCCGAGTTCCTATGGGTGTATCTGCAACCCATTCGACAGATGTCAAGCCTTTCGCTGTTTTTAGATCAATAATAGGAGACTTAAGATATAGTTCACTTGGATAGCCATCGCCATAAATTTGGTATTCACTGACATATCCAAAAGTAGCATACGGACTATGTGTTCCTCCGTCTTGGTGTATGGTTCCACCTTCAGTAGAGGGAAAGTAATGTTGCAGATATCGAATCTTTTGTAGTGGAAATTCGTGATCAAAATTACGTTTTTCTGTAGCATTCTCGGGGGATGATGGCCGGAATGCTACTTCTTGCCAACGTAAGGAACCATCCGGAGATAATGAGCCATCGGATGCTAGGATTTGATACCAGAAGAAGTTTCCATTTTGTGACCTGCGACTGGGCGGGGCTCCCATCGGTTCCCCAATAATGCGAATTTGGTTAATCCAATAATGCGCACCCAAATCAAAGATTATACGGTTGAAAATATCTTTTCCAGTTACAGTTTGGTGAAGTGTATTGAGTGACCAATTTGTAACAATATTCCCGTCGGCCATGTTTTGGCCTCCCTCGAGTACGGACTGTAGATCTGTTATTAATTCAATACTGCCTCCGCGTTTTATAGTGCCTAAAGCTATATTGTCTCCAACGCTGAGGATTTCGATCTCAGATAAACGAGCGTTGGGTGTAATCTGAGAAATGTTAATGCGAATTACACTTACACCAATGTGTTCAGCATTCAGTGTTACAACTTGATCCGTGTTAAAACCAAATGTCTGACTTGAACTATACACCAAAGTACCAGATATGGGTACCAAAGCATTGGTGAAAAACTGTTCTCCGCTTGCGATTAACACTGAAAAGAATTCCATGGGTGGGCCGTCCTCAGCAAAGTGAAGACGTATTTTCTCAGCTGTGACTAGACGTCCCAAGTCGATTTCAATCCACCAGTCATCAGGAGAATCTGACAAATTCGGAGCCCAGCCAGTAGAGTAATTCCCGTCGATTACTAAGCTAGACTGCGCTGAATTACTCCCAACGGCCCGTATGCCACCTCCAAAATCATGAGCATTTTTAATTGCATCAATATTTTTTCGGACAGCTGTAGGCTTTATAGAGCCGGTAGAGCTGAATTGTATAGAGCCATTTGGGTGATCCCAACGATTCCAATCATTTTTTGTTGAAAAAGAGACTTGATCTGCTTTTGCTATCCCGAACAAAATGAGTACACCCGAAATTATATTTTTTGCAAACGATCTGGTTATACCATTAGCAGCACGGTTGTTTTTTCGTTCCATTCTAACTATTACCAATTGGGGCAAATTTATCTGTCTCTAAATAAAGTTAGTATACAACACCAATTAACAGCGATCGCTCTTCTTTACCAGTGTCAGTTTCTACTGACAAATTTACGATATAGGTCCCGGGAACTACTTTTTGTCCATAATTGTCTAGGCCGTTCCATGGAATTTGGGCGGGACCGTTCACAACATTTGTTTGTTGGAAGTTTCTTACTATTCGACCAGAAAGTTCATGTAAAGTTAGATCTATGTTTACGGGTCGTAACGCACGAAGTAGGATATACGATATCGTAGTCAAGTCATTTATTTTATCTTCGTTGGGACTGAAAATCTGTGGTTCTGTTGTAAAATTGAGAATTAACTCATTACGTAATTCCCCTTGAATCGACAAACGGTTGCTGCCGGATAATAAAGTGGCGTCGCCTGCTATGATATTTTGTCCGAGTTCTTTTTTTTGACTGTCAAATGCTTTAGCGAAGAACGTTGTTCCATATACCGTTATCAAACTGGTGAATTTTATCCGCAAGAGCTGTCCGGTTTGAGTTATGCGGTTTTCTGTTAGAAGAATACTCAATAATCCATCAGTTGTTTGTTCGGTATAGGTAATTGGTACACCGTCGAGTTCTATTTCACTAACTTTTGCCAAAAATGGGGTGGATATTTCAATTTGATCAAAACCATCGTGCTGTTTTTCAAATTCCGACAAAATATAGTAGTCGAAAGAATGCATTTCTCCCAACGTAACTTCACCAGGGCTAATTTCGGCGGTTAAATTTTTTGCTATAGTTGGGGTTGAAAAGGCGAAAGTCAAATTTTCTACTAGAGCAGCTTGTCGGGCGTCATCGGATGAGAATAGCAATCTGAACTGGACATACTGGCGATTTCCTGGTGATTGGAACTCATCGGACAAGTTTTCGTACGGAGCAGACCACGGACTCCATTCTACAATATTGTCTTCTATTGAGCCTCTATCGGCCGTCCTAAGTGAAAAGTAAGCATCTTTTGCCTCGGCTTGGCCAATGGGGAGAATGGCCTCCTCGGCCCGTTCTTCCCCTTGAAAGATTTCGGTTTTCCTAAAGTAGATTTTTGGATCTGGTACGATACCGGTGCGCGTTTGCAAGACGATATCGGTCAAGCTATCGATTTGGGTATTGAGTGTTATGTCGCCAAAATTGGCTGCAGCTCCTAAATCAATTATTTCCGAAGTGAAGGTCCCCGTTGGAGCAAACCCATCGCCGAAAACTTCGACATCTTCGATCGCGAATTCTTGGGTTGATCGACTAATAAGCCNAATAAAACGGACGAATTGGAGCGGTATTTGGGCGTCAATTACAGGATCGTCTTGTTCTAGGTTGGCCGANACTTGGTTTATGAAGGCTACTGGACGATCTTCGCGCAAAGTTTCGGGGTTACCATCGTGCACAAAAAGTTCGTAAGCTCGGAGATATGTTTCGTTATCGCCTCGTATACGTATGCGGTTTATGGGTAGTATAGCACCCAGATCTATNATCATGGACGTTCCATCGGGCCGTCTCTCCCGTTCAACCCTCCAGAAAGTTTCNCGGTTTCCATCNGTAAGTAGTCCTGTGAGATCTANATTAGATGCTTGGGGNGAGGAGATACTNCCACCTCTATTTTTAAGTTCAAGAAGCCCGACGGCATTTGTCGTCGAATCTACAACAGCCGGAAGAATCGAGGTCCCATTGGTTGTCAGGCCTGTGAGCTCACCGATGTCCTGCCATTCCAGACCATTTTTGCCAACCTGCCATGTGTCGATAGCCAGTACATTTTGGGGCGAGTAAAATAGTTGCAAAGTAACAAGTGGGATTGCAATTTTTACAGCATACTTAAGAACTTGACTCAAACGCATAATCACTCTGTCTTTTACGCCGTTTTCTGTAATTAGGAATTATTAAAAGAGATCGGCTACTTTTTACTTAATAAAAAAGGGGAGGGGAAAAATCCCCTCCCCTTTTTTAAGAGATTCCTTGAGTAAACTTTATAGGTCACTCAACTGCTTTACTTGAGCCCATGATGAAGCTTCAACTGCGGTTCCAGCATCAGCTATAGGAGTCAAGAAAATGTCAGGCATTCCACCAGTATTCATGAACTGCTCGGCCATACTGAATTGGGCCTGCCAGTAGAATCCGTCAGGGCAGCAATCTTCTGCCATAGGATCATTACCGTTAGCATTCAGACCAAGGTCNGCGTCGTCAACAGAAATCGACATTCCGATTGATTGTTCCGCGGCCAATGTGAACTTAGAGCTGGCATCGGGACCACCACTAATTGAGATNGGGTCAAACAATTCGGCGCTGAATTCGTANTAATATTCTTGACCTTGATTGACGTGGCCAGCNGTTACAAAGTCNCCGGANTGTGTCCACCAGAAATCAAGAGCNTCTTGCTCAAAGTTACCGAGGGCTCCGTTGTACATTTGTACACGTGGGAACTGCTCGGAAAAGCTCAGACACATTTGATAGGCTGGCTGAAGGTCCTGATCGTTAGGTGCGGAGTATGGACCACCACCACCGTTGTCAGGGTCAAAGTGTACTTCGCAGTTGTCATCGCGGAAGGTACAGGTCGGATTCTTATCAACNATCAAATCGTTGTCGTGGACGTGAATCGCGGCGCTTACACGGTTATTTGCATCACTCCAGCCGATCATAAGGTCNACGAACAAGTCATCAGCGTCATCAGCACCACCAGTTAGTGGATTCATGTCGTCGATGGTTACTTCGAAACTTTTNTCAACCCAAGCCCAGTCAGAGTGGTCTCCGTCTATCGTGGGAAGAGCGCCAGCGGGGATTCCCACNGCAAAGAAAAGAGGTACTTCGGCCGGTTCCTGCGCGAAAGCGCTACCAGCAACAAGTACGCCTAGAGAAAACGCTAGGACTTTGCGCATAACTTCCTCCTAAAAAAAGTATGGTTGTGCCCCTGAAAANATTTGGAGCACGAAAAAGGGTCAGCGTACTTTTCTAGAATAAGTACATTCACCCGCTCATAATCCCACCAATGTATCAAAGGGAGAAGACCTAGTCAAGAATTTTTTCTTTGAAGTTCATGGATGCAAACGCGTTATGATTTAGTACAGAATCGAGATTAGACGTCTCTGTACTTCTTTTTTTGCATCTCCTAAAATACTGACCTCAGCTATATACATTCCCGGGGCAACTCGTTGGCCACTACTATCTGAGCCATCCCATTTTATTTGCTGTAATCCTGCTAACCCTTCTGAGGTTTCTTCAAAAAATATCCGGCCTGCTATATCGAAAACTTTAAAGTAGAGAGGGCGTTCTTGGATAACATTTATTATTCCCAAATCCACAAGGAGTTGATCATTGATCCCATCGTTGTTGGGAGTGATTACAACGGTATTAAAGACGGTGTTAGATAAGAGTGACTTTGTAACCGGTAAGTCTACGGTAATCTGGTCACTTTCAACGTTGCTGTTTGCGTCGCCCGGATCTACTCTCTGGCGAACCTCTTCTGAGTTTTTGCTGTTTTGAAGAAACATATTAAAACGAGTTGACTGAACAAAGACAGANGATTTAAAGCGNAGCTCTAACATTTGGTCTTTGTTCACCTCCTTAGGTAAATCGATGATAATACCGGATTCTGTACTTTTCGGATCAGCATCGACTTCCACTCCTGCCAAACTTAAGCTGATAAATTCCATTGGAGTTGTGGATTCGAGAAGAATACGATCAAAACCTTTTGTATTTTCAGGTAACATGAAATATGTGAACTCGGTTGGTTTGCCAGGTATAGCAGATTTCGGAAGAATTTCGCCTACTGCGCTTTCTGCCAGTGGTGACGTGTAGTTCACGGATATAAAGTCAAGCTTGGCGGCTAAATCGGGAGAATTGGAGGCTAAATTGACATCAATTTCCATATAGCGCCGCGGAGAAGGGGACTGAAAAGCTGCTCCCGGTTCAGAATATAATTTGCTCCAAGAGCTCCAATCGCCTCCTGGACTTATACTTGTATCGATTCGGCCTCGAAAAGATGGAATCAGTTTTCCATAACGTTTTTCGCTTACAGCCTTTCCATTTTTGTCATAGTGTTGGTATTCCTCTACTACATCGTTGCCGGTTCGTGTACGAATCTCTACACGGGTGCCCGGTGGAATATCTCCACCCCAATCTACGGAATTCAAGTTACGTCCCTGTCCTAAGTCAATCAGTGGGGAGGAAAAGCTTACTTGCTGAGGGTAGCCGCTTCCAAAGATTTGTATCTCGTCCGTAGTTCCTCCAGCGGCGCAACCCTGGACACTCGATACCACATCACCAACATTGTTCACTGAGTAGCATGAAACGTCCCAATATTTCCAGAAGAGGCGCACGTATTGTGTCGGCAGTAAGTCGAAGTGGTGATCCACTACACCGTTTGAATAGTCGCTATGAGGTGAAGCTCCCGAAAAATGCTTGGTGTAGCGTCGTGAACCGTCAGTAGAAACGGACCCGTCAGAAGTCATAAATTCGTAAAACCTAAAGTCCCAACGTCTGCGAGATATGTAATGACTCGTTGTGATGCCCCCCCCGAATCCAGACCGAACGACAACNCCTCCTATGACCCTAACCTGATCAATCCAGTAAACTGCACCCAGATCGAGTATCATGTGGGCAAGGATATCGTTCAAGCCCCTTGAGGCTGTTCCAGCGCGCCAGCGTGCGTAAAGGTCGCCGTCCACCAAGCCGATAGCATTACCTAATGGTTGGGATTCGTTGTTGGCTAAATTGATATTGATGTCGATTGTTCCGCCTCGTTCGATCATTCCTAAAGCAATATTATCTCCGATAGTATTTACTTTGACCTCTACAAGACGAGAATCTGGTTTCAGAAGCAGTGGTTCAAACCGGATAAATTGTATCGGTGTTTCATCTTGTTTATCAATCTCGAAAGTAACGCTGTGTTGGTTGTTTTCTTTAAATTTTCGTTTGACTCTATAAACAAGCGTGCCAGGAATGGGAGCAGCTATTTTATCCGTCTCGGGCTCGCCGGTGGACAGGAGTAAGTCAAAAAGCTCGAACGGTGGAGAATCTTTGTCAAAGATGAGAGTTACGCTTTTAGCGGATACTCCACGGCCAAGATCCACTTCGATAAACCAAGTAGAAGGGTCATCCTCTATTTTGGGTCTCCAACCTGTTGACATATCTCCATCGATTACATTTTTGGCGTCTCGCAAATTGGAACCAGCGTTGCGAATTCCGCCATCGTATAGGTTTAGATCAGCTACGGCGTCGGTATCTTTACCGATTTTTCTTGGTGCTATAATACCCTTTTCTATGAGATCTATCGCACCGAGTGGTAGATCCCATTGTTCCCATTCTCTGACACTATCATATCGCAATTGTCCGGTTTGGCCGAAAAAGGGTTGCACAAAACATAGGCTTGCACAGATACTTAAAAGGATTGAATTAAATGTCATGTTTTTCACCAGGTGGCATGATAAAAATAGGAATACGCGAGCACTGCAAGGGGGGTAGGGTGGATTCCCTTCCTAATGCCCTGTTGCATTTATAGGAAAACATTTTTACAATTCTACAAATTTTATTTGTAATTAACAATGATTGATTTGGCGTAACTGTTGATCCGTAAGAAATTATTGTTCCGGCTACCGGTTTAACTGAGATATCAATTTATGGCGAATATTTTATTANTTTGTCTCACTNTTCTTTATTCCTTGTTTACTCCTATTTGGTCGCAAAATGAGGTGTTGCAGCGTCANTTTCGTCTCCCAACGGGGTATACAACCGAAATGGTCCTTGTCCCCGCAGGGTCATTCCCTCGAGGATCTGAAAGCGAGGAGTTTGATGAGCAACCTGTGAGAGTGATCTACACAGATGCGTATTTAATAGATAAGTACGAAGTCACAGTGGCTCAGTGGGCTGAATTTCAAAGAGCAACGGACTACCAGATAGGTGAGTGGGTTTTACAGAATACGGAGAAACGTCAAAATCACCCNATNACNTTTATNAACTGGTATGATGCAGAAGCTTTCTGTCTTTGGGCGGGCAAGCGTTTGCCNTCTGAGGCCGAATGGGAGAGAGCCGCTCGTTGTGATGACGGTCGCAAGTATCCCTGGGGAGATGGACTTGATGCGCATCGGAGTAATTATTTTCAAAGCGGAGATCCTTTTGAGGCTGGCTTAGGCACGATTCTTAATACAACCCCCGTAGGATATTATGACGGCACTGTAAGAGATGGTTATGTAACAAGGGACAATTCGAGCCCGTTTGGGGCGTATGACATGGTTGGAAATGTCTGGGAATGGACAAATGATTGGTATCATTCCAGTTACTATGTCGATGGTCCCGATCGAAATCCAAGGGGACCGGAGATTAGTAACGTAAAAGCTGTGCATGGTGGTTCTTATGCTACAGATGCAAGNCATATTAGACCAACCTATCGTGCACGAGACGACCCCTATTTAAAGGGCCCTGANGTTGGTTTTCGCTGTGCTTGTGATGTGTTGCCCGGAACTGCTGTGCAAGGACGCTCGTGGGGACAGGTAAAACGTTCTCCTGATCCTTTAGTTATTGAAGATTTGGAGGTTCATCCATGAGCTCNAAGCNAATTTGTGAAACACTCGGTAGTGGGAACAGAAGTTTTGTAATACGAGATTATNTCAAGCANGCTTTATGNTTACTNATTTTTTNGTGTCTGTCAGTNAGGGCAGAGGATGANTTGCGGTCTCGATATAATCTGACTCCTTTGCCACCAATACCTTATCCGGTAAATAATACGTACAACCCTGATCGGGTTGAATTGGGGAGGCTACTGTTTTTCGATCCAATTCTCGGTGGAGAAAAAGATGTAGCGTGCGGAACATGCCATTTACCAAAATTTGGTATGGCTGATGGGCGTCGTCTGGCTGCTGGGACGTCGGGTCACGGATTTGGGCCCGATCGAGTTTTAGGTTTTTCTGCTGTTTCTGGGGACACGATTATTGAGGAGCCGCGGCATACAATGACGGTTTTCAATACCGCTTTTAATAAGGATGAGAGCGGCGAACCTTCAACCAAAGGTTTCATGCTATGGGACGGCAAGGATCGTGGTTTAGAAGCTCAGGCTTTGCGGGCTATTATTGTGCGAGTAGAATTACGTGGCGATGCTTATCCCAGAGAGATGGCGGTAGACAGCGTTTTGGCCCGCCTTCGCTCGATCCCAGACTATGTCGAATTATTCAACAGGGCGTTCCCAGCTGAAGCAGATTCAGTTGCACGACAAATTCCGCGTATGGCTTGTCAATGGGATACTACGCCACTGCAATCTGTTATAACAAGGTCTACGTTAGGAAGAGCGATTGCCGCATTTGAACGTGAATTAGTTACGGATAATTCGCCATATGATCGTTATGTTGCTGGGGATGATAATGCCATAACCGAATCACAGAAGCGCGGACTGGAGGTTTTCTTTGAAAAAGGTAATTGTGCGAGTTGTCATAGTGGTCCAGAGTTTTCTGAAGGACGTTTTCGGGTTCAAGGTGTTGAACAGATAGGTCCGGGACAGCCTTTGGCCTCAACTAACACTGGTACGCCTCGTCCTTCTGGTAGAGACCGTGGAAGGTTTGTAACGTCAGGAAATAGGGAAGATCTATTTGCATTTCGAACAGTTAGTCTCCGACAAGTGGCAAAGACGCCCCCCTACATGCATGATGGTGCGTTATCGACATTAGAAGAGGTAATCGAGTTTTACGACAGAGGAGGTGGTGATGAGGAAAGTATTGATCCAGAGCGAATAGATAGCAACCTTTTTAGTTTAGGATTAACTGATCGCGAAAAGGATGATTTGCTACATTTCCTAGAGGCGTTAACCGACGAAACTATTCAAGTTAAATTACCTCCTCGGGTTCCGAGTGGGCTAGAGCCAGCTGGTATTGAGTTGGTGGATCCTGAATTGGGTTTGGTTGCGGATTATTCACTNCTCTTGCAAGCCGGGAAANCCCCNACNAGTNTNTCGACTTATCCCAATCCATTTAATTCAACCACTGTTATTAATTTTGAAGTGTTGCACAATGGGCAACTTGATTTGATTATTTATAATGTTTTGGGTCAAAAGGTTCGTCATCTGTTGGCTAAAGATATGACAGCTGGGCGACACAGTGTTCAATGGGATGGATCTGACGAAAATCGAACGCATCTTGCCAGTGGCGTGTACTTTGCCGTGTTGCGTGGCGCCAGATTTTCTGCTAACCAGCGCTTGTTATTATTGCGCTAAATTAAGAGTGTAATAAATAGACCTGTGATTACATTTGATGTGCTTTAAGATTTTTTTCGTAAATTACAATTTGATCTTTGTACTGTCTCCTCAGTTCTGATACGAATTCAACAAAATAATCTTCACTAAGGTCTTGTCGCAGATGGGCTCGAACACGACCCACAGCTTGTTCAAATTCTACTTCTTGTTCAGGTATTTTTTTCAATACTTTAAATATAGAATAACCATTATTTGTTTTTATCGGCCCCACAATTTCTCCCACCTTTGCGTCTTTTGCTTCCCAACCCAGTTTACCATACTTGTCGGGATTTAGCAGTTGAATCCGGCCTCCTGCTCGTCTGATACGTGTACTACGTTTTGAGTAACGCCTGGCGAGTTCGTCGAAGTCGCCACCTTTTTCGATCTGAGTTCGTAGTTTTAAAGCTTGGTCTCGGTCGTCCACGAGTAGCTCTAGAATGGATGTTCGTTCAGGTCGAGTATAACGATCTTTATTTTTCCTAAAGTATTCTCGTTCGTCAGACTCATCGAAATCTATTTGTTCAATAACCTCTTGGTCACGCAATCTTCCAAGCAATTCTTCGCGTTCCACTCGTCGTAGTGCATCGGCAATAGTATCGATTTCAAGCATACCTTGTTCTCGGCCGTATTTGGGTAGTTGAACCTTAAAGGCGTATAGTCGTTTTGCGTAAGAACGTAGGTCGTCTACGGTTCGTATTTCTGCCTGATCTCTTTCGCTGTGCATGGCATTCATGAAATGCTCTAGAGTCCACTTTGCACCTTCAACCGTAAAAAGCGGTTGCTGTAACTCTCCTCGTTTAAACTCCGGTGTGTCTTTTCCGGCTTGACTCAAACGAGTGAGAAGTAACTGTATGCCTTCAGCGTGCTCGCGGATTTGTACTCTGTCAGCAAGGTTTTCTAAAAATTCGAATGTAGCTAGTGCCTGTTTCTGTTTTACCATTACTTCTTTCACTGAAGCCACGGCACTCTCAAAAGAAACGTTTCGTGTGTCAACGATCTTCATAACGGAATAACCATCAGGTTCTTGAATAGGCCCCAAAAGCTCACCGACGGGGGTATTAAACACTTGACGTCGGAGTATGTGACTTTTGAAACTGAGCCTGCTCATCCAACCTATGTCTCCTCCTTGCATTGCGGTCTCGCCATCTTCTGAAAGATCGATTGCAATTGCGGCAAAGTCCTCTCCAGCATGGGTTCGTTGGAAAACACGGTCTATACCAGTTGGGCTGGCGATCAGAATTCGGCTTACACGGCGCTCTTCTTTGATGTGATATCTGTCAAAGTATTCGCGTGCCTCTTCTGTGGTTACGTTTTCGTTTCCCGAAACCACCCCTCTTTTAAAAAGTTCTTCCAGTAAAAGTTCTTGTTCTGTCTCCAAGACTTTATTTTTGACTCTGATGTCATTATGTAAGTTTCTTTTGCGAGCCTCTAATAGAAGGACTTCTATGTCGATTAATCGGTCTAAAGATTTACGTTCGTTTATTGAAGTTCGTTCGCTTGGGTTTGTGTAGAGCGCATGAAATGCCCGTTGAAGGCGTTCCGTGTTAATTTTTACGTTGCCTACAGTTGCCAATGTAGTTGATTCGACGTCATGTTCTTGCGAATTGCTGCAGGCTATGAAAAAAAGTGTTAAGATGATACCGAGACGGTGAGACAAAGGAACTCTCCTATTCAAATTTATTTTTCAAGCTTTTTTCAATCAAAGTTATAAGTATTGTTTCGATTTTGATAGATCAAGATAACTTGACGGCGGTTTCCGTGCAAAATAGAATTGATGTAAAGCTGTACTGAATCGTTTCATTTCAGACGAGAATGATAGGATTGTGATAAAATTACTTGTCAAATATTACCTCATTGCTTCGTTGGTTTGGTCCTGCGCGGAACAGAATGTCATTGATGGCGACGTTGTCGAAGTGAGTAGAATAGGAGAAAAAACACCTTTAACGGTTGAGTCTCCAAAAAGCACGGAATTTGTTGACGTAGCTGAAAGGGTTGGAGTAAACTTCACTCATACCAGTGGCAGGTCGGGTCGTAAGTATGGCGTTGAGACCATTGGTTCAGGAGCTGTGTTTTTTGATTATAATGGAGATGGGTGGATTGATCTATATGCGGTGAATGGGGCTCCGCTTCCGGGCTATAGGGGAGATAGTTCGGCGGGTAATGCTCTTTTCCGTAATGACTCGGGTGTTTTTTCGGAAGTTGGTATTCAATATGGTGTAGCTGATTCAAAATATGGAATGGGTGCGGTCGCGGGTGATTATGACAATGATGGCGATAGCGATTTGTTCGTGAGTAATTTTGGCGAAAACGTCTTATTTCGCAATGATGATACATTATTTGTCAACAAAACAGACCTTATTCAAGGGCGCAACGAAAGTTGGTCTACAGGTTGTGCCTTTGTCGACCATGATCTTGATGGAGATTTAGATTTGTATGTGGCTAATTACTTGGATTACGCTTTTGAGCAAGCGGAGTTTGACGAAAATGGTGAATTGCGTCGTCCTAGGCGCCATTTAGCCCCGACGGAGTTTAACGGCCTTAGGGATTTTTTTTATCGGAATGATGAAGGTGTTTTCGTCGATATCACACAGGAATTAGGTTTAATGAGTCAACACGGTCGAGAGTTGGGCGTCGTTTTTTTTGATGCTGACTTAGACGGTGATCCGGATATGTTTCAGGGAAACGATGCAACGCCTAATTTTTTATACCGTAATGATGATGGATTTTTTACGGAAGCAGGTCTTTTCGGGGGGGTAGCGTATAACGATGCTGGTAAACCAGAGGGAACGATGGGGGTAGACATAGCTGATTACGATTTAGATGGTTTGCCTGATGTTGTGGTTACTAATTTTCAATGGGAGAGCAATACCTTATACCGCAACATTGGTAATGGTCGATTTAGGGACGTATCCGCTGATGCAGGGATTGCGGTGAATAGTTTGGATCGTTTAGCGTTTGGGATAAATTTCTTCGATTTTGATAATGATGGAGATGAAGATCTATACGTTGTAAACGGCCATATAGACGAGGATATAGAGCGTTTTGATCCTCAGGCTACGTATTCTCAACGGGATCAATTATTCCGAAATGAATCAGACGGTACTTTCGTTGAAATCACCGAAGATGCTGGAACCGGGCTGATGATTGAGCGCGTTGGTCGAGGCTCAGCTATTGGCGATTTTGATAATGATGGGGATTTAGATGTCTATGTTTTGAACACCGCAGGTGTGGCTATGTTACTTCAAAATAATTCAAATCCTATTGGAGATTGGTTACAAGTTTCATTGGTTGGGACGGTGAGCAACCGAGATGCATATGGTGCCACTGTTGAAGTTTGGCAACAGGGGAAAGTTTATACTCGGTATAAACGAAGTAGTTCGAGTTACTTGTCGCAGAACGATCCGAGATTGCATTTTGGGCTAGGTCGCCAGTCGATTGATAGTTTATTCGTTAATTGGCCGAATAATCTACGTCAGCGGGTTAATTCGACCGTAACGGGTAAAGTGGTGACTATTACTGAATCGGAAGAGGCAGAATCCAATAATTTTGTTTCCCAGAGATCTTTGGCTGTAGATAATGTAGCATGGGATGCTGAGTTACATCGCTTTTGGCGAGAGGCTTCATTAACGTTACCCCAAAAGGTTAGCGAGGATTTAATAAGCCCAGATTTGAAATTGCTCAGAGAGATTGTTGAAAGGGAACCTAAAAATTTGTATGCCAGAATAAGCCTGATTGAAGGCCTAATTGCTCATCAAGAATATTCCTTAGCTGAGAACGAATTAGTAGTTGCGCGCAATAATACTGGATCTGAAAAGGCTCTGTTAAAATCGATAGAGGGTCGGCTCTTAAGCGATCTTGGTGATATCAACGGTGCTGTGGATGCTTTGGAACGCGCTATTCTTTTAAAAGAAAATCTTGCAGAACCGTACTATTTACTTGGAAACTTGCGTGTGCGTCAACAGAAGTTCGAGAATGCTGTTCACTGCTATGAACAGTCTATTTCAAGGGATCCAAAACATTTGAAATCATATTATAATCTGGCAGGTTTACACGCAAGACAAACTGATTATGGACTTGCAATAAGTGTGTTGGAGAAGGGCTTACAAGAATTGCCGGAAGAAATTGAATTATTTGTTCAGATGGCCAATGTGCATTTTATACGAGCAGATTACAGTCGAGCTTTAAATTTGTTAGAAAAGATTATTAACTCGCAGCCCGCTCGAGTAGATGCATATGACATGGTTGCTCAAATTCATATAAGTCAAAATGACTTCCAAGCCGCTTCGCAGATTTTGCAACGGGGTTTGATGGTTCAACCTGACAATCCTATTTTGGAGGCAAGAATGGGCATTATGCTTGTACAAACAGGCAATTATGAGAAAGCGATTAGTTATTTAGAGAAAGCTATACAAAAAGACCCTGATCGAAGCGAAGTGTATTATAATCTGGGGCAAGCGTTGACCAGAAAAGGAAATACATCAAGGGGAAAACAAATCTTGGATTATTTTCGTAGGTTACAAAATTCACACGAAGAAGTACTAGAGTACAAAACTGCAATTGTGTTGAATCCGAGAGATGCTATAGCTTATTATCGGCTTGGTGTAGTCTACGCTAAGATGGAGCGTTATGCGGCAGCGATTCAGGCATATAGTGCAGTTCTTCAGATTAATCCAAATCATTTAGATGCATTAAACAATGTCGGAAATATTTATCTNAGAGAGCGAGATGTTGGTCGAGCTTTACGTGCCTATATGCGAGTTTTAAAGATCGAACCAAAATATGCTAGAGCTCATCATAATATGGGTAATGCGCATTTGTTACTTGGTGAAACTGGGCTTGCAATTAAATCTTTTCGACGTNCNGTAGATATAGATTTTTCATATGCAGCCCCAAAATTGATGTTGGAAAAACTATATNGACTGGGCTATAAAGAAGCTAAATTAGACTCAATTGACTACGGGAAGGACGAATTGAGTGAGGCGTTTGCTGACTAGTGAATACTAAAATTCGTTTATCTGTGGCGTTGGTTTCCTCTGCTATAATCATTTATGAAATAAGTTTAACAAGGTTATTTTCTTTTACTCTTCACCATCATTATACGTTTTTAGTACTTTCAGGGGTCGTTTGTGGTTTAGGTATCGGTGCAGCGATTGCTGTTCAAATTTATCCCAAATTTGTGTATTTAAATAAGTGGTTGGAGACGACCTCCGTTCTGTGCTCGGCAAGTATNGTTTTTGCCGCAATNATTCTTGTGAATTTTCCGCTCTGGTCTCTTCTTGCACAATTATGTCTTGCTATTATACCAGTTATTTTAGTCGGGTTTTTTTTGGCTTGGTCGTTTTCATTTTATCGATGTGATAGCCAGCGACTNTATGCTTTCGACCTTTTAGGAGCAGCATGTGGTACTTTAGCAGTTGTACCTTTACTAGAATGGCTNGGTGCACCTGGGGCGTTGTTGGCTAGTGCTGCACTGATATCTATTGCCACGTTTATTACTGGACGAACAATTCAGTCGTTTTTAGTCACAGTCGTTTTTTTTCTAATGGTAGTAATTCAAGGTTTTTATTCTTGGGTAGAAATTGACCTATTCGAATTAGCTAANAAACCTAATAAGCCGATGCATCGAGCGATAGAATCTGGTGGCAAGCCATTGGAGAGTCGATGGAGTTCATATGCGCGTACGGATCTTATTGATCGTAGTGGAGCAACAGGTTTAAATCTCTATGTTGATGGTAGTGCTGGTTCATATATGTTCCGTTTTGCAGATGATGTTCGGAAACTTTTTTTCCTTCGGCGCGAAGCCGGATTTTTCCCATACTATTTCGGACCACGGGGCAATGTATTAATTATCGGTCCCGGAGGAGGTCAAGATTTACTTTATGGTTTGATGACTGGGTGGGAAAGTATTGAGGCGGTAGAAATTAATCCCGAAATAGTTTCAATTTTAAAAGATTATGCTGGCTACAATGGCAACTTAATTGACCGAGAAGGTGTAAGCGTCTACGTGGGAGATGGTAGAAGATTNTTAGAGCAGTCAANACATTCATACGACATGATTGCACTNCCACTTGTTTATGCTGAAGCGGCAGATTTGGTCGGTTATGCTCTTCAGGAAAACTATCTATTTACCACAGAGGCATTCTCTACCTATTTGAGACGCCTGTCTACTGATGGGCGGTTAGTCGTTTTAGTTCACAATCACGAACTTATGTTACGGGTAGTTTCAACCTTGGTTTATTTATGGGAACAGAATGGCCAAACTGCTCAAGAGATGTTGAGACATTTAGTTGTAATCAATGGAACGCGATCCAATCCTGAGATTCGTAAGGCTCAACGTCCGCTAATTATGGTTAAAAAAACACCATACAGCGATGAACTTTTACGGCAAATGGACTCCACGTTGATCGAGTTGGGACTAAGTTGGTATTTTGCGNATGGTATTAAGTCTCAGAGAGAATTTGATACGTTAAATTCTGAGGGTTTAGATTCGTTTCTCTATATGCANGATGNTGATGTTTCTCCTGTTTCCGATTTTAGACCATTTTTTTATAACATATCTTCCGGTATCGATCAAAAGCTTATTATTGCTTTGTTGATTTCTGGAGTGTTGTGCGTGTGTGTTTTGATTGGGCCTTTTTTTCTACGGCAAAGCATCAGTGGCGTTTTAGAATCACAAGATTTTAGGTGTTCAATTTTTGCTATGGGTTTGGGGATGAGTTTTATGCTTTTCGAGATTTTTTTGTTGCAACGTGTTTCTTTCTTTCTCGGTTATCCTGCGTTGACTCTTGTTGTTACGTTATTTGGTCTTTTGTTGGGTGTCGGCTTTGGCAGCATACTATCTGAACGAATTAAACTCTTGAGATCTTCAAGAGGACTTTCAAAGNTTACAATTTTGATCGGTTTAAGTGTTGGATTTTATCATCTTCCCACGGATATATTTCTACATTACCTGCGGCNTTTTTCCCATGTCCAACGTGGTTTTTTTGCATTGTTTACAGCGTTTTTCCCTGGTATTTGCTTGGGAATGTTGTTTCCGTCGGTAATGCGCTTAGTTATATCTCCACGCGCTATCTCTTGGATGTGGGCAACAAACGGTGTGGCGTCTGTTCTGGGGTCTGTGCTCGCTGTTGTGATATTAACTGAATGGGGAATTAATTGTGTGAACCAGNTGGCAGGATTTTTCTATGTATTGACTGGTTTTGTGCTGTGGAACGGAGGGTTAGAATCAGATTCAGAGCAATTAAGCAAAGAGAAATCGCTATTGAATACCTTGGCTGTAGTTATACTTTTGATTGTTATATGGTTTGCTACTTTTGAATTTGTTGGTGCTCGTTATTGGTCAGCACCCACCGGAGTTTCTCAACCCCGTCCCAAAGTCTATCCAGAAATATGGCCAAAATCATTGAATTTAGGTCGGTATTTTGAGTATCAGTAACACAAGGCCTATATTTCCTTTGTCGCAATAATTATCAAATCTTTTTGACACAAGAAGGGCAGAAACAACGAGTAATGAGCGTGCTTATTTCTTTTTTCATCGTGTTTTTCTCGAAGGGCGTTGCATCAGCTACAATTTTATTTACCGATGTTACGTCTCAGTCGGGTATAGAATTTCGCCATACAAATGGTGCCGGCGGATCGAAATTTGTTATTGAAACGGTTGGTCCTGGTGTCGGCTTTTTTGATTATGATTCAGATGGCTTTCTGNATATTTATCTCGTTAATGGCGCCGCAACACCTGGGATAGAGTATGAGACGGACCCAGAAAATGCTTTATATCGAAATGTACATGATGGTAGTTTTATTGATGTGACTGAAGTTTCAAAAACCGGAGACAAGGGCTACGGCATGGGAGTTGCGGCTGGAGATTTTGACAATGATGGCAACATTGATGTCTATCTCGGGAACTTTGGAGCAAATGTGCTTTATCGTAATCTTGGCGATGGATCTTTTGAAAATGTCTCCATTTCTGCCGGAGTCGCAGATCAGCGGTGGGCGACAAGTTGTGCATTTTCAGACGTTGATAGAGACGGATTTGTTGATCTTTACGTCGCAAATTATCACGATTTTTCGTATACCAATCATCGGGTATGTTCGGAGGGAGGAAGCGGTCTTCAACTCTATTGCGGTCCAGAGGCCTTTGATGGGGTCAGTGATGTTCTGTATAAGAATTTAGGAAATGGAAAATTTATTGATATTACCGANAGCTCAGGATTACTTCGTGAAGATGGCAAGGAACTGGGAGTTGTTTTNGGTGATGTCGATGCGGATGGAGATTCGGACCTCTATCTTGCAAATGATAAAACTTTGAATTTTCTNTTTATAAATTCTGGCGATGGGACTTTTAGTGAAGTCGGTTTGATTTCGGGTGCCGCTTATAATGAGGATGGTGACGTAGAAGCTGGAATGGGAGTAGACATGGGAGATTATGATAACGACCTCTCACCCGATTTATTTGTTACCAATTTTCAGTGGGAGACAAATACTCTCTATCGAAACTTAGGAGATGGGACATTTTTGGATGAGACTTATATTGCTGGATTAGGCAAGGGGAGTATCCCTTATTTATCGTGGGGTACGAGATTTTGTGACTTCAATAATGATGGCCATCGTGATATTTTCATAGCAAATGGTCATCTTGAGAGTGATGTTGAGATCTATGAAAACGCTACCTTTGCTCAGAAAAACCAGCTCTTCGTTAATAAGGGGGATGGTTATTTTGAGGAAGTCTCTATTGGAAACGGAGCGTTGGTAGTAGAAAAGGTGAGTCGAGGCGCCGCCTTTGGGGATTATGATTTGGATGGTGATATAGATGTATTGGTAGCTAATATTAACGATTCACCCTCTTTAATGCGGAATGATTCCGAATTGAAGAATCGCTGGATTAGGTTAAATTTGGTGGGATTAGAGAGTAATAAATCAGCAATTGGGGCGCGAGTTGTGGTTTATTCTGACGGATTGACGCAGACCGATGAGGTTCGTTCTGGTTCCAGTTATTTATCGCAGAGTGCGATGTCTCTGCATTTTGGACTTGGCGCTTCTGAGAAAGTAGATGAAATCATAGTTTTCTGGCCTTCTGGAGTTGTGGATACTTTAAAGCAAGTATCCGTTAATAAAACNGTGGAAATCTTAGAGACNGGTAAAAAGTGAGTTTTTTTAGTATGCGTGTGGNATTTGTTATCAGTGCTGNCTTTTTGGTGTATTGGTGGATCAATAGTGAGGAGAATGGTTCTGATTTAGAAACAACTCCCGGCTCCGTTGTAGACGCTGAACTGCATTTTCAACGTGGAGTATTACTTTCTTCGCAAGGGCGTGATTTGGAGGCGGCAGATGCTTATTTACGCGCTTTAGATAAAGCTCCGAGTTATACCAAGGCTCACTATAATCTGGCCAATTCTTATGCACGACAACTGAATTATCCCAAGGCTATATCACACTACAAACATGTCTTGAGTTTGGATGAAAATCATGTGTCGGCCCGCCATAACTTGGCGGCTATGTATGTTCGGCAATTGAATTACGTACAGGCTATAGATGAGCATAACAAGGTTTTGGAAATTGATCCGAGTCATATGTCTACTTACTATGACTTGGGTTACATACATTTTCTTCGTGGTGAATACGAACGTGTAAGAGCTCTGATGACTGAAGGTCAACGTCGAGATCCCAAGCAGGCCTCGTTTTACCGTTTACTCGGGCTAACTTTGGCTAAAGAACTTAAATTTAAAGAGGCACGTGAAGAATTTCAAGAATCTATAGGGCTTGATAGTACGAATGCGGCGACTTACGTCGACCTTGCTCAAGTCTGTATGAAATTACGCGATTATGTTGCTGCTGAATGGGCCAGTCGGAGAGGTGTTAAATTGGACCCGCATCATAAAGAAGGTCATTTTGTATTAGCTAATGCATTGCGTCGTTTAGGTCGTACCCAAGAAAGCCAAAATGTTCTAAAAGAATTTAGGTTGCTTGATCAGAAGTTAGATAAAATTGAAGATCAGTTGCGCATGCTTGGGAATAATCCCGAAGATCATGAAGCACGGGCAATGCTGGGTTTGTTGTATTCTGAACAGAAGAAATACTCGGAGGCATTAGAAGCTTATCGCATTGCAACCCGTTTAGCTCCTGATAGCTTGAGTTATCAGAATAATCTCGGGAACATGTACTTTCGATTAGGAGAAAATGAAGCCGCTATAAAAGCATATGAGGTCGCTCTCAAATTGGATCCATCCTATTCTGAAGGATATTACAATATAGGACAGGTTTTTCTGGATCAGCAGCGTTTTATTAAGGCTCGAGAATCTTTCGAAAGGGCCCTAGAGTTGAACCCGCAGCATGCATATGCAAACTATTTCATGGGTTTGTTATATGCGCGTGACGATGATTTTTTGTCTGCGGTTAAGGTTCTTGAAATAACGGTAGCCGGAGTACCTCTATTCCTTGATGCTCGTCAAAAGTTAGCAGTCGCATATTTAAAGACTGGTCGGGTTGATGAGAGTAAGGAACAATTAAGTGAGATTAGGAAATTGCAAGAGAGTGAAAATGTCAAGGTGGATTAACGGATTATTTTTTGCTTTAGGTGTAACATTTGTGTTACATGGTTATAGTTGTAATTCGGAAAATGAGAGTGAGCTGTCCAACTTAGAATCGGCGAATTCTGTGGTTTTAGCTGTAGTTGGAAATACAGAAATTGGAGTAGATCGTTATAAAGCTTATCTCGATCGTTTGCCTTCGGAATTTCGAGTGAACGTTGAACCACTCCGCTACGTTGACGCACTTATAGATGAGGAGTTGCTTGTACAAGAAGCTGCTGCTCGTGGTTTGGATAGGGTCTCCGATGTAGTTGATTCTGTCCAGCACAATAGAATTCTACTTATGCAGAAAGTGCTTTATGAGCATGCTGGCGTTGGAAATAGCGCCATAAAAATAGACTCCCTCCGTGCATATTTTTCTCGGAGCCCTTACAACCGGAAAGTTCGCTTTAGCCTTTTGATGGTCAGAGATTCTACTAAGGCAATTGAATTATTGGGTTTGTTACGTAAAGGTGACGATTTTGATGCGATTTCTATGCGGTATTCTCAGGACTCTCGAATTTTAGAACGTAATGCTGATATGGGTTACCATCGTTGGGGTGATACTATGCCTGAATACGCATATCTGACGGAGCGCGCATTCGATATGAAAATCGGTGAAATTGAGGGCCCACTAAAGGTTGCTGACGGATTTTTTATTTTGAAAGTAACAGATATTCATCCAGTGAGCTTTGATCAAGAAAGAGTAACAATAGAAAAACTATTTCGTCGGGAGGTCGTTGGACAAGAGCTACTTCGATATTATGATCTACTCCATAAGCGGTACAATGTAGTCTATCGGCCCACTGCTGTTAAAAAGTTAATCCAAAATACCCATAGCAGATCGAAGCAAGTCGATGATCAAATGGTAGTAGTTGAATATGATGGGGGTATACTTTCAATGGGTAAAGCAATTGAAATGATGCGAGGATTAAAAGTTGATAAAGACGCGTTACGGAGAGAATTTGCTCGCCAAATCCTTGCTTCTTTAGAGGCGGTTCGTTTAGAAATTCCTGAGAATCCGACGGTTTTGATGGGCGTCCAAGATGCATATCGAAAATTTTCTGTACGTAAGTTGAAAAATCAGTTACTATCACAGATTTCGGATCCTAATGTGAACGCACTTAAGCTTTTTTTCGAAAATTATAGAGAACAATATAAGGTCCCAGAGAAAGTCGAAGTTGATAGGTTCTTGACACAGGATGCCCAAGAGGCCAGGGAATTTGCTGGAATTTTAAAGTCTGGTCGTAAGGTAGCGGAAAATCGCTTTGTTCGTCTTATTTATGGAAGTGGTGCTTGGCAAGGGGAAAATCCGGTAAGTCGTGCTCTTAAGGCTCCGGCGGGTACGGCACACGGTCCGTTTTCTACCGATACCGGATATATCGTTCTTCGGATTGTTAAGAGGCACGAGGCTCATTACCCCATATTTGAAGAAATAGAAGAAGTCTTAAGATCTGACTGGATTAAAGACCAAACTCACAGAGTACTCAAGGATTTTGCTTCAGAATTGCGTTCCCGACGAGAAAAAGAAATTTCTGTGAATGTGCAAGCAGTNCAGTTATTAAACGAAAAGCTTTCGCTCTGATTCTGAAGAATAAGAAGATAAAGAGAAAATATGACACAAACTATACAAAGGTTTCGTACGGGTTACATTGTTGATCAGCGTCAGGATTATGTGTGGTTTTTAGCACTCCCGCTGGTAGCTGTCGTATTTGCACTAACATCGGGTAAATATTTCCCCGGTGCTGTTCTGGCCGCGATTGCATTATGGATTACTATACCACACCACTTTGTTACGTGGATGCGTGTTTATGGATCGCCAGGTGAATTTGCTCGTTTTAAGGATCGGTTTATCTGGGGCCCTATAGTTTTGATAGGATTTACATATCTGCTGCTTAATTATGCGCCCTTGAGCTTGGTTCTGATAGTGACTCTATGGGATCATCAACATAGCTTGATGCAGCAATACGGTTTTGCGCGTGTTTATGATTTCAAGGCAAAGACTGGAGCCCCATCGACAGCTAAGTTTGATTTGTTTTTCTCATGGATATTTTTTCTCAATATGTTAATTGTCTCTCCGCTCTTTTCTACCTTGTGGGTTCGCATTTTTCATGAGTGGCATCTTCTTGTTGATGCCACTCATGTTCAGTTAATACAAAATATTTCTTGGATAGTAACAGGTATGTACGGCACTATCTGGTTGCTACANATTATTTGGACACTCCGTAATGGCTATGCGATCAACCCTTTGAAATATGCTTTTCTTGGTGTCAGTTATTTTCTCTGGTATTTTACGAGTTTTTCNACAGAATATTTACTTGTTTACGCGGTTGCCCACAGAATCATGCATGGCGTTCAATATATCGTTATGGTGTATTTCTATAATCGTCATAAAATCGAAAGGGGTGTTAATGATTCACCTTTTATTAACTTTGTCTCACGGCCGGGTAACATAAAAGCATTTTTATTGATGTGTGTTGCGTATGCTCTTGTATTTCATGCGTTGACTGAAGGGCATGTACGAGACTTTGGTTTTGGTTTCATTGGTTTTAATGCAAACTTTGATCTTTTTAGTTACTCGCTATTGAGTTCTTTTGCCTTGATACATTACTATTACGATGCCTTTATTTGGAAAGTTCGAAAAAAAGAAGTTCAAGAAGGGTTGTAACAAAAAATATAACTTATGTCTTATCTTCGGTCGTTTANNTTTTTAGTGATTATTTTGATTATTGGNNCAGCNCTTGCCGCCTTGGAACGTCGCCAGCGTTTTTTGTATAATCATCTTTCCGAACGCAATAATTCCCGTGGTCATCCTTCTCTTAAGGGCGATTCTTTAAAAAATTTAGCCAATGTTTTGTACGAGCTTTATCCGGATAGAGCCGAGGCCAATCTTATTATGGGTAGGGCTTTGATTGAAAAGGGGCGCTTGACTGAAGCACGAAAATATTTAGAGGAAGCGCTCAAATTAGATCGTAATAATCAGCAATTACTTTTTTTGTATGCGCAATTATTGTTGGATCTGGGCGAGGGTGAGGGAGAAGTTAGCAATATTGTTAATGAACTACGCAACCTTTTCCCACGCTCGAAAAAAGCGGTTGAGGCTTATTTCGAGCGTGCGTCAAAAGGCAAGTTACAGATCGATAATAGCTTTTATTAGATTTAGTTGTCGTCGAATAAATTCCCAACTATCATAACTATGTTTCGTGTTTTGGGGCCTCTTTCAGTCAAGGAAATCTTACCATTTTCATATTCGATGTTTTTTACGCCCGCAAAATCTTGCGGGACTTTCATAAGAAAACTTGCGTACGAAAATGTTTGAGCTTCATCTGCATCGATGAATTTAAAAATATGTCGATCAAAAATCTTTCCTTTCTCTACCAAAACGGGTCCAGGTTGATGGAGCCCTGTTGTGCCAAATTCGAGTCCTCGAGCGAACGGTTTGTTATTATCAACGTGTCGCCAGGCGTCAAACCAAGGATAATCTTTTGATGGCCATATATATCCTACAAGCAGTTGTTGCTTCGCATTGACGGCTGTGGTCCAACCATATTCCTCTTCTATGATGTAGGAAACAACTGCAGGNGNCGCATCATTCTTTAGATGGCGTAGATTGACCTCTGTCCCATCTTTTTTCATTGCATACGGCCATCGGACTTCNGGGTTNTCAAAGAATGGTCCAGGCGTCTCTTGCATAAATCCTCTTGTCCCGTTTGCATCGACGACCGTTGTTTCGTCNAGGAATGGAGGGCCTATAGTAGGGTGCTGAACGATGTTGTAGATGCGTCCTATGTGTCGCTTATTTTTTACGGTTTCATCTATTCTGAAAATGGCTTCATTTTTACTAAGTTGGATTTNACGGACGACTTCTAATCCCGCAAGAGGCAGTGTGGCCATCATTTTTGCTTGGATAAAGCCGTTAGAATCGATAGGGCCTTGCGTTANGGACCACCAACTTGTTGTAGCTTCCCCATGCCATCCCATACCGTGGGCGATTTCGGCGGGTGTCGCTGGACCCCATCGATCTAAGCAAAGGAAATGACCCATGGATCGGGGAGTCAATGGTGGCTCATCCTCTGGCGTTTCACTAAAGTCCCAACTATCCCATTGTAATGGGTTCAGACCATTTTCACCTAAGTGAAAATCAGAGATTGAACCGCCACCTAAATCGATTGATATTTCAGCAGCTTTGCTTTTCATTTTTAATATGGGACGACCGTCATCAGCANATAAATTGAATGCGTAAATCATTATTGTGANCATTATTAANAAATGCACCTCATACTCCTTTGTTTATTTTTAACGACACTTGGGGCAGCAATCTACTAGAATCGTTGACAATTAGCAAAGAGAAGTTGAATTTGTTCCACATGTTAAGTCATACGNGGTGTATATNGTTTCGTTCGTTTTTGTTGCGAGCAAGTCGAAATAAGAAGATANTTCGGATGCTAATTGTAAGTGTGCTATNTCTCTCATCTTGTATATTTCCGTCAGCTTCTCATGAACGCTCTGAGGNTTACTTAAATAGCTATCGAAAAGGCCTTGATTTTCTTGAGCGATATCGCCTGCGTTCAGCAGAAANGGCTTTTAAACATTGTATAGCAATAGACTCATTAGCCTTTGAGGGACATTGGCAGTTAGGGCGTTCATATCTTTTACAGGGATTAATTACCGAAGGCACTCAAGGGTTAGAAAACGCATTGAGATTGAAGCCGGATCTTCATGCTGCACGTTCGTTGCTTTTGGAAACCGTAATGGGGCGTGGGCTAGAATCTTTAGAATTAGGAGATTATACTACAGCCACTGAATATTTTATNCAGGCCACTTCAATAGACTCTAAAGCCTATGAACCTATGTATCAAACAGCTATAGCTGCCATATGGCTACNGGAAAATGTATTGGCGGACTCGCTCTTGAAANAGGTAATAAAAAAATACCCNGAAAAACTAGAACCACGTTGGCAATTACAAANACTTTGGCGAACAATGGGCNGGTCACTCTCTGACATACCAGACACATATCGTTTTCCGTATGTGATTGAAAAGANGAATTCAAAAATTGGAATAAAGTTTGAAGAGATCGGCTCTGATTTAAGAGTAGATAAGATGGATGGTGGTCGTTCAAGTGCATGGGCTGATTTTGATGGTGATACNGACCTTGACTTGGTTGCTTTAGGGCATCCAGACCTAGCCTACTACAAAAATGAGGGCACTCACTTTGTAGAATCTTCATCGCAAGTGGGATTAAATCTTCCAGAAGGTGGCATTGGTGTACATGTAGCTGATTATGATAATGACGGCGATGCTGATTTGTATATTACGCGCGACGGTTGGTTCGGTGGGGGTGCTAATGTCTTATTCAATAATAAAACAGGTAAATTTTCCGATGTAACGGACTATGCGGGGGTCGGTGATTTGGGTTCAGGTTTTTGTGCTGCATGGGCGGATTATGACAGGGACGGTTGGTTAGATCTATATATTGCTAATGGAACCGGAGCTACGGGAGATTCTACAAACGTGCTCTATAAAGGTTCAGAAGACGGTCGTTTTGTTGAAGTTGCATTGTCAGCTGGCGTTGACAACAGAGGCCAAAGTTTAAGTGTTGCATGGGGTGATTTTGACGCAGATTCAGATCCGGATCTGTATGTTTGCAATTTCACCGAACCAAACGTTTTATACAGAAACAAAGGAGATGGATCATTTGCCGATGTGTCTAAATATGCTGGAGTAGGAGCTGCGCATATTGATGGTTTTATTACTTTTCCGTTCGATTATGATAATGATGGTGCTTTAGACATTTTCGTAGGAAATTGGAGCACGTATATGAAAGTATTAGAGGATCGGGCATCGAACTCTCTAGCAGGAGATAGAGACCGGCCCGTGCTATTTAAAAATAATGGTGATGGAACGTTTATTGATGTTACCGAAAGTGCTGGTATTGCTCGAACGGAAGGTACAATGAGTGGAGCGGCTGCTGACATAGATAACGATGGCTGGCTGGATTTATACCTTGGAAACGGAGGCCCTAAAATGGATCGGCGTGATCCAGATGTGTTATACCGCAATATGGCTGACGGAACCTTCTCGGATATAACTGAGATTATTGGCTTAGGTCATATCGGGAAATCACATGGTGTAACTTTTGCTGATTATGACACTGATGGAGATATGGATCTTTATGTGCCTTCTGGTGGAGCCTTGATTGGAGATTCCTGGAATAATGTTTTTTACCGTAATATAGGTTCTGTTGGTAAATTTCTTGTGCTCCGTCTTGAAGGGAGTTTGAGCAATCGGGATGGTATAGGTGCTCGAGTTCAATTGGAGTGTGGTGGTCTTACGCAAACTCGGTTCGTGGAATCAGGAAATAGCTTTGGTAACAGTAATAGTTTGGAATTAGAATTTGGTTTGGGTGACTGTCAACAGATAGACAGTATAAAAATAGAGTGGCCCAGTGGACAGATTGATCGATTTCTGAAACCTCCGGTAAATAGTTGGTGGGTTGCAGCTGAAGGGGCGGAGTATCTCAGGAAAGTTATACATTGAGAGCGTTTTACCTGAAGACCGCTCTTTTGGCTACGGGAGTCTTCTGTTGCGGTCAAAAGACCGCAGATGAATGGCATCAAATTGCAATTGATCGATTGAACGGAGGGGGTCTTAGGGATGCTAGCAGACACTCTTTACTTTTGGCTCAAGAAGCTTTAGAAAATTCCCTAAAGCAAGATTCTACGAGAACAGAAGTTTCCCTTAAACTAGCTGCGATTTTACGGGCAAGGGGACACTATGAATCTGCTTCTGATTTGTATCGTAGAGTTATTGAAGCGAATGCAGAAAATGGTGCGGCCTACTTCGGCCTCGGGCTTTCGTTATCAGCTCAAGGACGTTTTGGTGCTGCTCAAAGAGCGTATCAAGATGCTCTGCGCCGGGGTGAACGTTCTTCTTTGCTTTATTCTTATTTAGGTCACTCCTACCTGGCGTTAGGTCATCTTCCCGAGCATTTAATTTCTGCTCGTGCTGCATATCGCGCAGCTCTGCAATTAGATCCGAATCAAGAAGATGTACATCTTCAATGGGCGAGAGTAGAGGTCCGTCTAGACAATACTAAAAAGGGTCGGGATTTATATGAAAATGCGTTGAAGATTGATGAAAATGATGTAGATGCTCGCATAGAATTGGCTCGGCTTTATGATGAGTTGGGTGATGTAAACGCTGGAAAAAAAATACTGGTTGAGGGATTGGAAAGGTTAGATGACGAAGTGCTCTTGATGCAGGAACTGGGAAGGTTTCTTTGGAAAGAAGGAGAGTCTGTATTAGCACTCTCTTATTTTGAAAGTGCATTAGATATAAATCCATTATTAAGTTTCTCTCGCAGAATCGCTGCACTAATCTATAGTCAAATGCGAGATTACGAGCGTTCCTTGNTATATTATGCAATCCTTATAGAAGAAAGTAAAGAAGATGCTCAACTCTGGATAAGTCGCGGTATTATATACAGCCAAATGGGTGAATTCCTNAAGGCTGAAGCNGATTTTAAAANNGCTATATCATTNGGTGGGACTAATGGTGATGGGGCGCTTAAATTAGGTGGTCTATATCTCCATAATAGAAATAAAAGAGCTGCGATAAAGGTGTTTTCCCAAGCAGTCANNGATTTCCCAGATAATGCAGAACTTCAGGCNACATTAGGNGACATATATCGAGAAATGGGTGTATTGAATGCTGCTTTAAAAGCGGGAAAAAAAGCGGTCGAAATAGAACCAGATCGAGCATTATGGCGCTATCATTTGGCTCGCACATATGANCAATCTNATCCAGAATATGCCTTGAAAGAGTGGGNGCGTTATCTTGATCTAGCTTTAGTGGATCGTCGTGAAAAAAACCGCATCATCGAAGTACAGAAAAGGCTGAAAAAAAACTATGATTAAAATGGTATGTTTTGATTTAGATGGGACTGTGTTAGATGAAAANAGTTCATTAACNAACGCGTCAATTCATGCTATTATGGATTTNATGGAGGCNGGTATTGTCTTTGCTANTAACAGTGGGAGGAGTGTTCGTCGAAGTCAAGAGCCGCTCGTTGAGTGGCCGGACATGGCTTCTAATTTGCTTGTAGGCGCCTANAATGGTGGAGTNGTAGTTGATCGTGAAAGAGATGGACATAGGAAACTTATTTATGTGAAGCGATTGCCTTCTGATGTTTTTGAAGAAATTGTAGTTTTTTCNAAAGAAATGGAAATAAATTTAGTTTGCTGTATGTGTGAGGAAAAGGGAGGATTGCTAAAAGAAGAATATCGACATTCTCTGGCCGGCACAGAGTTAAAATTATTTGGNGGTCCAGGTTTTGTTCATGATCGNAATTTACACGAAAANATTCTAAAAAATGAATTAATGTCTCCTCCGAAGTTGATGCTCATTACCGGTGAATCCGAGCGGGATCGTGTACTTGGAGAAGTTAGAAAGCGGTGGGGTCAACGGATATACGCAACTTGGTCTATACCGGACAGAATTGAAATCATGCCTCTGTGTGTGAATAAATCAAAGTCGTTGATTGCACTGGTGGACCTTGTTGGTATCGGTATAGACGAAGTTCTGGCTATTGGAGATGGAGAAAATGATATTCCAATGTTGAATATGGCGGGNCAAGGAATATTAATGGGTAACGCCGACACAATCGTTAGNCGTGGGGTNGAGGATTCGTCNGTTAGCATAGGACCAACNTTTGCCCAGGATGGTTTTTCCTCGACATTAAGAAAATTTATTAAAATTTAAGGAGAGCTTATATGCCGAATTATTTACGCATTTTTTTGTTTTACTCTCTTATTGTGGGTTCGGGTTTTTCGCAGGAAACAGTAAAGAGTGATACGGTTATTTTCCCTCGGATGATTTTCATTGAACGTGGTGACAGCAGTTATTATATGGATAAATACGAAGTAACGAATGGAGAATATGCCCAATTTCTCAATGACTTGGGTAACCAAGAGGAAGAAGGAGCTCCGTGGATAGAATTGAGGAGCCGTTTTGCTTTAATTGAAGAATCGGAGTCTGGGAAATTTGTCGCTATAGATAGTTTTGATACACATCCAGCCGTTGAAATTTCGTGGCATGGTGCGAAAGCATATTGTGAATGGGCAGGGAAGCGACTTCCAACACAAAGTGAATGGCGGTTTGGCTGTCAGGGGCGTGATTCGAGAAAATATCCTTGGGGGAAGAAATTTATAGAGGGATATGCTAATATATACGGTCATAAGCACGACGGGTACGTTAGAACTGCTCCGGTTGGTACATACCCATTAGGAGCAAGTCCCTTTGGCCTTTTGGACATGTCTGGAAATGTTTGGGAATGGACTTATTCTGAAGGAGATTTGCAGTTTTTGCGCGGGGGCTCTTGGGTAAATGGTGCCACATTAGGTCAGTGCGATAAACGTTCAAATACTAAAGATGCCCACTCTTATATAAAAGGGAACACGTTAGGGTTTCGTTGTGCGAGGTGAGATTTTTAATCGTTTTCAATTTTTATTATCGGTATTCTGTTATCTCCCTACCTTGATTTACGGTCAGAATTTTACTGATCAGACGTTAGTAGCAGGTATCGATTTCACGCATATAGGAGGTGGAGCAGATAAGACTAATATTTTAGAGGCACATGGGAGTGGAGCGGCATTTTTTGATGCTGATAGTGATGGTGATCTTGACTTGTATCTAGTGAATGGATCCACATTTTCTACTTACGGGCATAGCGAGCCTAATAAGTTTTACCAGAATAAAAACGGTGTGTTTTTGGATGCAACAAATACATCTGGTTTAGGTGATCGTGGCTGGGGAGCGGGTGTTGCTATTGCTGATATAAATTCTGATGGAAATTTAGACGTCTTCTTAAGTAATTTTGGTCCAAATGCGATGTATTTCAATAGTGGACGGGGTGAATTTTCTAGTCGGAATACTGGATCTGAGGGGGATGATTTTAGTGCAAGTGCTGCATTTTTCGACTATGATTTGGACGGTGACTTAGATTTATTCGTCACTAATTATGTAAATCCTGAAATTGATCTTACATCTGGAAAGTCTCCGCCTTGGGATCCTTGCGTTTATTTGGGTGGGCTTCGAGTTTTTTGTGGTCCAGTAGGATTACTCGAAGGGCTTGACCGCTTTTATGAAAATGACGGAGAAGGAACATTCGCAGATATTACCTTGTCAAGCGGAGTAAGCAAGAGTAATTCTTCGTATGGACTAGGGGCTGTACCAGCGGATTTTGACAGTGATGGTGATATTGATCTGTTTGTAGCGAATGATGAGAGAGCTAACGTATTGTGGCAGAACAATGGAGATGGTACGCTTAGCGATATTGGACTGTCTTCGGGGACGGCTTTTAATGCAGATGGAGAGGAGGAATCTGGGATGGGGACTGATATTGGTGATTACGATGGGGATGGTGATATGGATATTTTTATTACCAATTTTTATTCGGAGACGAATACTTTATATCGTAACGATGGTGATATGATGTTTGTTGATGTCACAACATTTAGCGGACTTGCAGCACCGAGTATTGAATATTTGGGGTGGGGAACAATATTTTTTGATTATGATTCGGATGGCGATGTTGATTTATTTGTGGCTAATGGCCATGTATATCCCCAAGTGGATGCTGCAACTGGTGGGGGCCGTTATGCTCAGCGAAATCAATTGTTTCAGAATAACAATGGAATTTACACTGAGGTATATGGCGGTAGCGGTCTTCAGGTAGAAAAAGTTAGTCGTGGCACGACTGGAGGTGATTATGATCTCGACGGAGACATTGATATCTTGGTCACGAATTTAGATTCTTCGCCTACGCTTATACGTAATGATTCAAGTTTGAATGGCAGTAGTCTCGTTATTGAGTTAGAAGGCAAAACCCCAAATTATTTTGGGGTTGGTTCGGTNGTTAATGTCTGGATTTCTGGTGTNAAACAAACNCGTATTGTNAATACCGCGTCGGGTTATCTGGGTGCAAANTCTCTNTCCTTACATTTTGGTATTCCATCTTCGGGNGTGGTGGATTTGATTGAAGTAGCATGGCTTGACGGTGAGATAACAGTGATAACCAATCCTGAACTANATCAATTCAAAACCCGAATTGTACATCCGGATCTGAATTGATCNAGNATATTTGACAGAAAAATTCGAGTTGTTATACTGAATANCTTGTATTGTTTGGTCGGGAGTGTTGTTTCTGTAATTCTCTCCCAAAATGATCTTTTTGTNTCCTATCTCTTTATTGANTTGAAATTGGAGAATTATACATGCCCCCGCTTGTTGAGGCNCGTCNTATTCGGAAAATATATTCTGGGGGTGGAGGTCTTTTTACTAGTGAAAGTGAGACCGTCGCAGTTGACGACTTTTCGTTGGAAATCAATGACGATAGGCCATCTTTTATAACAATAGCAGGTGAATCAGGTAGTGGTAAGACTACTATTGCTCGGATGTTACAGGGCGTAATCTCTCCGTCTTCTGGAGAGGTTTTATACAGGGGAAAAGCTATTGAATGTCTGTCGTCTGTCGAAGTTAAGTCTTTTCGGAGAGATGTTCAGGCTATTTTTCAAGATCCTTTTGAGGTCTATAATCCTTTTTATAAAGTCGATCATATACTAACTACACCGATTAAAAAATTTGGTTTGGCCGAGTCTGTAGAAGATGCGCGAAGTCAGATAGAAATTGCCCTGGAGACCGTCGGTTTAAACCCCGATGAAACTTTGGGTCGTTATCCGCATCAATTGTCTGGAGGTCAGCGTCAGCGAATTACTATAGCTCGAGCATTGTTGCTAAAACCAAAACTTATTGTTGCAGATGAACCAGTATCCATGGTAGATGCATCGATGAGAGCATCAATTTTGTTAAGTATGTACAAGCTTTACTCTGANTTTAATATCTCGTTTGTGTATATTACTCACGATTTGACGACCGCTTATCAAGTTAGTGAAGACATTATTGTTCTGTATAGAGGCAGAATAGCGGAAAGCGGTCCAGTTGAAGAAGTGATCAAATCTCCTAAGCATCCTTATACTCAACAACTTATAAGCTCTATACCTCTTCCAAAACCTGGAAGTGAATGGCTTGAAGCGGAGATAGAGGAAGGAGATATTGAAAGCTTNGATTCTGAAAGTCTGCAAAGCGAGCTTACAGAATCNCAAAGTAGNAAACGACAAACTAACTGGAACTATATAGTCAAAAGAGTGTCTTTATTTCTCGCGGTNATCATAGCTGCNGCGAGTCTTAATTTTTTTGTTCCTCGTTTAGGTACTGGACGCGATCCAATTAGGGAGAAATTAGGCCAGTTAGCTGCAAGTGGAGGTTTGAGACAGGACGGAATAGAAGCGATGGTAAAAGCTTATCAAGAAAAGTTCGGTNTAGATCAGCNACTTTATATGCANTACTTTAATTTNCTNGGTGATACGCTTACTTTCGATCTTGGTTATTCTCTTGCTAATTATCCAGCTAGAGTGGGCCAGATGATTGGTAACGCTATTCCTTGGACGATAGGCTTGATGGTAGTTTCTGTTTTAATAGGCTTTGCTCTTGGGACACTCATTGGTGCTCTTTCTGCCTGGCCTAATGCTCCTCCCTTGATAAGAAAAATGTCGATTCCTTTTATGGCGCAATCAGCTATCCCACCGTATCTCTTGGGTTTGATAGTGTTGTATGTGCTCGGATTGAAATTGGAGTTGTTTCCNCTTTCAGGCGGATATTCCCCTGGGATGTTGGCTACGCCAAGTATTGAGTTTTATCTGGACGTTTTNCATCACTCTGTACTGCCTGCNTTGGCGATTGTGCTCCAGGCTGTTGGTTTCTGGGCATTGGGCATGCGGGGTATGATGATAACGGCTTCTGGAGAGGATTTTGTTACTCTTGCAGAAGCTAATGGACTGCGAAATAAAACAATTTTTTTCCGGTTTGGTTTGCGCAATGCGCTGTTACCCCAATTTACCGCATTAGGTCTTTCTTTAGCGAATGTCGTGGCGGGCCAGGTCATTGTTGAGGTTATTTTTGCATATCCAGGCATTGGCACGGTGCTTTTTCAGGCTATCCAGGCATCGGACTATACCGTCATCAATGGTGTTGTTTTATTCCTTATTTTGTCGATTGGTTTGGTAACTATGCTGATGGATTTTCTTTATCCGTTATTAGATCCGCGAATTTCCGATCAGAGGGATGAATGAAATGCATCGTTTAAAGCAGTTTCTGTTCTATATTCGCGAAAGCCCGACGTTAGGTGCTGGATTTCTGATGGTTGGGGCCGTTTTACTTTTCGGCTTACTGGGACCTTTTTTTGTTGATACTTCTTTGGCTCAACCACTTTCCTCGACGCCCCGATTGGCGCCATCTTGGGACCATCTTTTTGGGACGGATGATTCAGGCCGAGACTTGCTTGCAGTAATGGTGGTTGGCGTACCTCTTACGCTACGCATTGGATTATTGGCTGGTGCATTGGGTCTGGGATTGGGTACCTTTCTTGGTTTTACGAGTGGATATATTGGAGGCAGGTTAGATGGACTAATCAGGGTATTAGTAGATACTTTACTTACGGTTCCTCCGTTGGTGGTATTGGTATCCATTGCATCTACGATTCGTGAAGAAATCAGTGTTAATATAATGGCACTTGTGGTTGCTTCGTTAGCCTGGATGTGGCCTGCGAGGGTAATTCGCTCTCAGGTGCTTAGTATGCGAGAACGTGCATATGTGCAAATGGCTAAGCTCAATGGTTTGAATACAACAGAAATTATTTGGAAAGAATTGTTTCCGAATTTGTTGCCGTATTTAGCTGCAAATTTTGCTAACGCCGTCAATTGGGCTATTCTTGCGTCTATTGGTTTGGAGGCTTTAGGGTTGGGTCCTCAGAATGACCCAACAATAGGCATGACTATTTATTGGGCAATTACATTTAGTGCATTGATTAGAGGAATGTGGTGGTGGTGGGCCATACCAATAATTTTTATAGCACTCATTTTTATTGGTCTCTTAATGATTGCGGTTGGATTAGATAAATTGGCAAATCCTAAAGGGCGTAAGGCTGTTTGATGGATATGAGGACATGAAGAAAAAAGAAGTATTGCTTGACATAGAAAATCTCGATGTTCACTTCGCCACCCGGCGCCGGGTTATAAGGGCTGTAGATGGAGTTAGTTTGAAAATATATAAGGGTGAGCGATTTGGTTTGGCGGGTGAATCTGGTAGTGGTAAAACGACTATGTTACTGGCCCTTCTTCGCATGATAAAGACGCCTGGTTATATTGCTGGAGGTACGGCTGTATTGGACGATGGGACAGATTTATTAACTAAGAGTCTTGATGATTTTCGGAAGATTAGAATGGAACGAGTTACTATGGTTCCGCAAGGTGCGATGAATTCTTTGAATCCGGTTATGCGTATTGCCGATCAGATGATTTTGACTATGCGTGAGCATGGAGATAAGTCTGAGAAAAACATAATTCGTGCCAGAGTAGAGGAGTTATTAGTATCTGTCGGTCTCAAGGTTGAAATCGGAATGCTTTATCCCCATGAATTAAGTGGAGGAATGAAGCAGCGGGTGTGTATAGCTCAGGCGATATGCCTTAACCCAAATTTGATTTTAGCGGATGAACCAACCTCAGCTCTCGATGTAGTTGTTCAGCGACAAATAATGCAAACATTAACAAAACTACAGCAGAAATTAGGAGCTTCAGTTCTGCTGGTGGGACACGATATGGGATTAATGGCTCAATTCGCCGAACGAATTGGAATTATGTATCAGGGTAACCTTGTTGAAGTCGATACTGCTGAAAATATTTTCACTAAACCTCAACATCCTTACACTAAATCTTTGATTTCAAGCATACCATCATTTGAGCGAAAAGATAGACTGGAATTGCAAAGTGAAAACAAGGTTTCCTCTCAAAATTAAGTGAAATATCCAAAGAGTTTTAAAAATGTATTATGGTTTGAACTTAGGATAATTATAAGCGAGGCATATTATGCAGAGCTGTAAGACTGACGCGGGCAATATTTTAAACATGAGTTTCATTAAAAGGGACCTAACCTTTATGGCAACTTTGAACATTAATAGCGCGATCTTTTTTGGACACTTTCGGGCATTTCTTGGAATCATATTAGTATTGTTAATTTTCTCGGGTTGCGGGGGTGGTAGCCAACCAGGTAGTATCCCCCGAAATAGGACTCTTGTATTGGATTGTTCATCGGAAGGTGATTGCAGTGGACAGATAAAGGATTATGCTGCTTTTAATCCATTTTTACTAGCTGGAATTACAAAGACCGGTTGGAATTTCCTCTACGAACCTCTCTATTTTTACAACGCCTATGCGGAGACAGGCGAAAACATAATTCCTTGGATTGCAACGGGACACGAATATAACGAGGATTTTACATCTGTTACGGTTAGCATTCGCGAAGGGGTTTCATGGAGTGATGGAACGCCGTGGACCGCGCATGACTTAGTATTTACAATTAATATGCTGCGATCCCATGCACCAAGTTTAGGCTTTTCCACCGATATGAAGACTTGGGTCAAGGATGCCGTAGCAAAAGATGATTATACTGCTAAAATTGAATTAACGGCGTCTAACCCACGTTTTATTTTCTCGTATTTTACGAATAATTTCGATAACGGAATTCCTATTGTNCCTAAACATATATGGGAGGGACAGGATCCCGAAAGTTTTTCCAATTTTGATTTGGAAAAAGGTTGGCCGGTGGTTAGCGGTCCATACTCTATGGCAATTTCTGTTCCTGAGCAGCGGGTATGGGATCTTCGTTCCGATTGGTGGGCAGCTAAATCTGGATTCCAGGAGTTGCCAAAAGTTGAGCGAATAATATATCTCACCTATATGGAAGGTACAAAAAGAGTCCAAAACATCATATCCAATACAATCGATACCAGTTTGGATCTGCGACCACCAAATATCAAATCGGCCATCGATTCTAATCCAAACGTCTCTACTTGGACCGGTAAAGAATTGCCTCACGGTTATCTAGACTGGTGGCCGATTTGCCTGGGTTTCAACAATTTGGAGCCGCCGTTTGATGATGTGGAGATCCGTCGTGCCGTTAACTATGCAATTAATCGTGAACAACTCGTAACTATAGGTTGGCAAGGAGCTGGTACTATTTCACATCTACCCGTCCCAGATTTCCCTCCGATTCAAGCTTATACCCGCCAGATTCAGGATTTAATTGATAAATATGAGGTTGGTGTCTATGATCCAGAAAAAACAGCAGACATCTTGTTACGCAAAGGATGGGCAAAAGATAGTGAAGGATTTTGGATAAAGGATGGTGAACGTTTAACGGTAGTTGTGGATATATTTAGTATTTTTAACGATTTGGCTCCCGTTCTCGTTGCTCAATTGGAGCAAGCTGGTATTGATGCAGATTTTCGTATGACTCCAGACGCCTATACGAGGATGGCGCAGGGCACTGCTCGGGCTTTTATAATGGGTAATGGTGGCTCAGTGAGGGATCCTTACTTCACAATGAGGCGATATCACAGCCGTTTTGTTCAACCAACCGGAACACACGCTGAAATATTTTGGAGATGGTCTAACCCTGATTATGATAGTTTAGTTGATAAAATGGGTCAAACTTCGCCGGATGATCCTAAATTACAAGATCTATTTCGCGAGGCTATGGAAATCTGGCTGAGTGAGCTTCCTTCCATTCCATTAGTACAATGGTACCATCGTATTCCCCATAACGAAACGTATTGGAAAAATTGGCCTACGGCTGAAAACCCATACATAAATAGTGCTTATTGGCATAACACTTGGTTATTGGTGCTACTGGGCTTGGAGCCGACCCAAGGATAATTTTTTAAATTTTCGTGTTATAGGCGAAAAGCGGAGTGCCAGAAGGCGCTTCGCTTTTTCATTTTGTTTGATTTAGCTAACTTACAAATAACGTAACTTACCTAACTTGAAAGGTGCGTATGGAATCNTTCGTTGTTGACGGACCGACGCCTCTGTGCGGCGAAATTAGTGTGGCGGGTGCAAAGAATTCGATGAGTAAAATTTTAACAGCTAGTATGTTAACTACNGAACCATGTCATTTTCAAAATGTTCCNNCTATTGGAGATACGGAAATCACGAAGGAAATCTGTTGTGCAGTGGGTGCAGAATTTTCACAAGTCGAAAANCGAGAAATTCGAGTGCAAACCAAAAAAATCAAAGATGCTAACGTACCTGAGTCACTTGCAAAAAAAAATAGGTTGTCAGTGATGATGCTTGCGCCATTATTGCATCGGCACGGTCGTGCAGTAGTTCCCGCTGCAGGCGGTGACCGGATCGGTCCNCGACCGGTTGATTTTCATCTGGATGGATATCAACGCATGGGTGCCAAAGTAGAAAATCGTGACGATGTCTACTACTTGGAAGCTGATAACTTACAAGGGACTGAAATCAATTTGCCGTATCCAAGTGTAACCGCGACAGAAAATATTTTGATGGCCGGCACATTGGCTAAGGGCCGAACCGTAATACGTAATGCTGCAATAGAACCAGAAGTAGTAGATTTAGCGCTTTTTCTTCAAAAGATGGGAGCTATCATAGATTATCAAGCTGACCGAACATTCATTGTAGAAGGAGTTTCTCAACTCTCCGGTGCAGATCATGCGATTATGCCAGACCGTTTAGTAGTTGCCTCAATGGGCGCAGCCGCGATAGCTTCGCGTGGTGATGTTTTTGTGAAAGGCGCTCGTCAAGCTGATATGCTTACTTTCCTAAATGCTTTACGCCGCACAGGAGGGTGCTTTGAAGTGCAAAGGGATGGAATCCGTTTTTATTATGCAGAAGCTTTGAAGTCGGTAGCCATTGAAACCACAGTACATCCGGGATTTATGACCGATTGGCAACCGCCATTCACGGTGCTTCTCACACAGGCCGAAGGAATGAGCGTAGTGCACGAAACGGTGTTTCAGGATCGTTTTGTATATGTTAGCCAATTGCAGAAAATGGGAGCAGATATCCAAACATATGATTCTTGCATGGGCACAAATTCGTGCCGTTTCGAAAATAGCGGTTTTCTTCATAGTGCCGTGATTCGGGGTCCTTCTAAACTGACTGGGACAGATATAGACATACCCGATTTGCGTGCTGGGTTTACCTACCTTATTGCGGCAATTTTAGCTGAGGGTAGATCCGTCATCCGTGGAGTCGAAGAATTAGACCGAGGTTATGAGGCGATTGATAAAAGCTTATGCTCCTTAGGTGCATCTATTGACCGACAATCCCAGTAAGATAGAAATAGATTAATCAATTTTCCTAAAGTCCACATTCGCCCACGTTATTATAAAAGTTGCTCTTGAGTTTTTTTCTGAAGTATTTGTCCGGCACGTGCGTCGATAAGTTCTCCGTCTTCGATGGCGTTCTTCCCATTTACTAAGACGTGATCAATTCCTTTTGCATAGATGTAAGGATTTTCAAAATTAGCTTTCTCGCTTATGGTATTAGGGTTGAACACTAGAATATCAGCTTGAAAACCCTCCGATATCAGACCACGATTTAAAAGTCCGAATCGCTTCGCGGCATGGCTACTCAGTTTGTGGATAGCGTATTCCCAACTTAGTGCTTTTTTCTCACGAACGAACCGACGTAGAAAATATGGAAACGCACCATAAGATCTTGGATGATGTTTGCCTTCGGCAAGGATTCCTTCTGGAACTAACGAGAATCCGTCTGATATAATACCGCCTGCCGGATCTAGGGCGATATTTAAAAAATCTTGTTCGCTCACATCCTCCGCCAGCATCCATGGTTGAGCTTCATCTTCAATTATAATGTCAATTACAGCGTCGTGGGGACTTTGATTGCGAATTTGTCCAATCTCAACAAAATTTTTTCCCGTCAGTTGAGCATTGATTATGGCACTACTCAGCCAAATGGATGACCATTTTTCTTTTTTTACCAGATTACGTTTTCGACTACCTCCACTTTCAGCTCCGTATTTCATTGTGTCTGCTTTGATACATTCGCGCATTTCTGGATCACGAAGTCGTTCAAGTAATCTTTGGTCGCCTCCGTCTAGTGCCCAAGGAGGTAAGAGTGATTTTAGAGTAGTAGAGCCAATNGTGTATGGGATTGCATCACAACTAACATCAATACCCTTTGAGCGAAGTTTACTCATATTTGCAAGCAGGGTTTTTGTGGATCCTATCATGGGAGCACCTGGTTGCATATGTGAAACGTGAGCGGGAAGATTTGCTTTTTCGCCAACGGTAAAGACTTCTTGGACGGCGTCTTCTATCCCTTCGGTTTGGTTGCGGATATGTGAAGTGTAAATACCATTATACTTGCTTACAATTCGGCCTAATTCTATCAATTCTTCAGAATCGGCAAATGGACCAGGCGCATAAGCTAGTCCACTGGAAAGGCCGAAACATCCATCCTCCATAGCTATTTCTGTAAGGTCAATCATTTTGTTTATTTCGCGTTTTGTTGGAACTCTATCATCATAACCCATTGCAGCAACGCGAATATTTCCGTGGCCTACCAAGGTTGCTACATTGGTACCCATACCTTGATCGTTTAGGCGCTTAAAATAATCTTCAAAGTTGAGCCAGTCACAGGTTAGCTCTCTAGTCATGGTCGGATCTAATGGTCCGTGATAAAGTTCATACTCGCGAGTGGGCGCGGCTGAAACTCCACAGTTACCCATTATTTGGGTCGTTATTCCTTGTGATAGGGAACTGAAAGCCCGACCATCTAATGCGAGCGTAAGGTCGGAATGTGTATGGATATCAATGAATCCGGGGCAAACGTAACGTCCCGTCGCATCAATGGTACGGGAAGAATGGGTGGCCTTGATTAATCCAATTTCTATTATCTTGTCCCCTATTATTCCTATATCTGCCAAAACGGCGGCACTACCACTACCATCAATTAATGTTCCGCCTTTTATGAGTAAGTCGTACATATANTTTTCGCACTTATNGAATGGGTAGCNATAATTATGTGATGATAAAATATTATTAAAGATAAACTGTTGCGTCTNTCTTANATACGGAGTTAAAGTATAAATACTATGATAGGCTCGGTAAACAGAAATTAGCATTCGAGTAGCTGATTGAGAAAGGTTTCGGTGTGAGACGAATCTATATATTCCCAATACTTTTATTGTTTTGGTCGTGTGGAACAGATATTGAAAATGAGGCCACATCTGGAGCGGATTTGGTAAAAGTTCCTAGGAATCGAACGCTTATAATGGACTGTGCCCAGAGTAATATTTGTGGTGGACAGATTCAGGACTACAACTCATTTAATCCATTTTTACCTGGTACTACGTCGCGTACTGGATATAATTTCCTCTACGAGCCACTTTATTATTACAATGCTTTCCGAGACGAGGTAATCCCATGGATTAGTACAGGTCACGNTTTTGAAAATAANTATACGAGAGTAAAAATAAAAATCCGAGACGGAGTCTATTGGAGCGATGGTGCACCATGGACAGCTCATGATGTTGTCTTTACGATAAATATGTTAAAATCCAANGCACCATCATTAACNTANTCGACAGATCTGGAAAATTGGGTTGAGACCGCGACGGCAATAGATTCGTTGACAGTTGCGATAGAATTAACAGCACCAAATCCACGCTTTATTTTTTCCTATTTAACTGCAATGTTTGGTTTGGGTGTCCCTATTGTTCCCAAGCACATATGGGAAACCCAAGAACCATTGTCGTTCGGGAATCTCGATTTACAAAAAGATTGGCCAGTAGTTTCAGGTCCCTATAAGCTTACCCTTTCAGAGCCTTTACAGCGTATTTGGGATGTACGTGAAAAATGGTGGGCTTCCGAAATTGGATTTTCAGAGATACCTCAAGTAGAACGAATTATATATCTACCCTATATGGAAGAAACAAAGCGAGTACAAAANCTACTCACAAATGAGATTGATACTAGTTTAGATTTACGTCCACCAAATATTCAAACCTTAATAAATAGCAATCCAAATGTTACAACTTGGTCCGGACACGATTTGCCTTTGGGATATGTTGACTTTTGGCCAATTTCGTTGGGGTTTAATGCCTCAGAGCCACCATTCAATAACCCCGAAATAAGGCGCGCCATAAATTTTGCAATAGACCGTGAACAATTAGTCGAAATTGCTTGGCAAGGTGCCGGAAATTCTACTCTACTGCCGTTCCCAGAATATCCCGGATTACAACCTTACTTTAAAAAAGTTGAAGGATTGTTGGAAGAATATGGAGTTGGTGCTGTTGACTATGATGAGAGTCGTGTGATTATGGAAAAGCACGGTTGGAACCGAGTAGAAGGTGGTTTTTGGAATAAAGAAGGATCTGATTTTAAAATTGTAATAGATATTTATCCAATTTTTAATGATTTAGCTCCGGTGCTGGTAGCGCAACTTGAAAAAGCTGGGTTTGATGCCGATTTTCGTATGACTTCAGACGCTTATTCTCGAATGAGTCAAGGCCGTGCGCATGCATTTTTAAGTGGACATGGAGGTTCGGTTAGAGATCCTTACCTAACGCTGCGATTATATCATAGTCGTTTTGTAAGACCTACAGGTGTTGCGGCAGAACATTTTTGGCGTTGGAGAAATATCAAGTTTGATCAGATTGTTGATCAAATGGCACAGACGGCTACTGATGATCCAGAATTAATGGAATTATATGTACAAGCAATGGAAATTTGGTTGGCAGAATTGCCATCGATACCGTTGGTGCAATGGTATCACAGGATTCCACATAATGAGACATATTGGACGAATTGGCCGACGGAGAAAAACCCTTATATGAATAGCGCTTATTGGCATCGAGGCTGGCTACAAGTCTTATTGAATCTACGTCCAANAGAGTAGAGCAGTTTTTTGAGATTAGTTTATTGTTGTTTATCATCCGGCCATCGGACGTTGGCGTCAAGAGGGAATATAGGCCGAAGACAATTGGAATACGGCAGGGAATTGAGATTGGCACTGGTCGATCCAGGCAAATCGACAGGGATGATTTGTTGTGCAATTGTTTCATAATGTGGCCGNAAGCCATTCGGAGATTTACATACTACAAGATCGAAGTTTTCTGGTATCAAGCCAAATGCCAAGAAAACATGTTGATCCATTATATTTACGGGTAGGGATGTTATCATAAGTGTGTAGTTGTTATGGATTAGGACAGCGGTACGTCCAGCGTGACCTCTCAATCCATCGCTATAAACAAAATTCCCATCATTTAATGCTTTTACATAGAATTGACATTCGTAGGGTGTATGTCGGTCTGGATCAAGGCTGCCTCCTATTGATACTGTCATGTTTTTTCCAATACCAATTTCAAAGGCTTTTTCCGCGGCGGGTGCGTCGACTATCGGGATTAATGCAGTTCCTCGATATTGATTTTCAATTAATGATTTGAATACAGAGTTACTATCTCCTGACGCTCCAGAGGAAGGTGCGTCGGCAGCATCGGAAAAAATCGTCAGGCCTTCAGANGCTTTAGCGAGTTTTATGGCTTCGTTGATCGGGGTAAGTTCAGCGACGAACTTTTCTCTGTTTTCCCACATATACTTAGCAATCTTTTTTATTTCGTTATATGCCCAGGAATGAGAACCTGTGTGAGTTACGACTACGTTAGAGCAAAGGTCAGGAACGTCGGTGAACGGATTGCCGATAAAGATGCCCGAAGACAAGACTCTTTCGTTCTTTTCTAAGTCCTTACAAATATCAATCGCTTTTCCGAAAATACCGGTTTTGGTTAGCAGTTCGTCTCCTCGAACGAGCATGGGTAATCTTATCCGTTGGNTATGNGTCTCAAGTCCATGCTCNAATAATTNGAGCATACATTTTGCTGCTCGTTGCCCTGTTTCAAATTGATCGACATGTGGGTAGGTATGAAANGGGACTAAAACGTCTGCATTNTTTACTAGGCNNTCNGTGATTATGCCATGTANATCAAAAGTAGTTACAATNGGAATTTNCCCAACGTGNTTNCGTATAGTCTCTAATACNCGACCTTCCGGATCANNTTCGGATTCCCCAGCCATTGCGCCATGAAATACTATTANTACNCCATCAGCTTNTNCAGCATCNAATATGGATTGGAGTAATTNTTCGGTAATCAACTTCAAATCATTTTGGGTTATTGGTCCACCAGAAACGGCCCAAGTCGCATAAGTAGGTACAACTGTTACACTAGCCGCTTCAAAAACTTTAAGAGCACCACCTATTTCGCTGTTACTGTTTATTAAACTAAAAATGTCATCTCCGATTACTGTCTCAAATTGATCCCGCGTTGTTGGAGACGGATTAAATGTTGAGGTTTCTTGTTTGAAGGCAGCGATAATTACTTTTTTCATATTCGACCTTTAAATTATTTTTCTTGATTTACATCTTAAGCCCAATCCGTTTGTCTGATTTAGACTATTTTGTGGACTATATTATCCGAGAAAATCATTTTATTGCCAAATGGCAGTATTGCATGAGCCGTTATAATATTATCTTTTGATTAATTATTTTTCACATAAGATTGGTGTTGGTATGTATTTGGTATCTATATAGTGGCAGCTAAATTTGATTCGTATAGTTCTTTAAGAATACCGCTTTTTCGAAATTATATATTCGTATCTTCTTTTGTTAGTCTTGGGACAGCGGCTCAGGGACTGGCAATAGGTTGGGAAATTTATACTAGAACTAATCAGGCTATAGCGCTTGGTTATGTTGGTCTTGCTCAAGCTATACCAATGTTGTTGTTTACGCTTCCGGCGGGTTATTTAGCGGACGTNTTTGANCGACGTAAATTAATGATAATTAGTTTGGTCGGAGCTACTTGTACGTCNTTAATATTAGGAATTTTAAGTNTATATGAAATGTCCATTAACTGGATGTATGGAATNTTATTTATAGACGCGGCCATATTAAGACTAGGTGGTCCTGCTCGGACTGCTATAATGCCGTTATTAGTTCCTGANGAGGACTTCGAAAATGCGGTAAAGTGGCGAACAAGTTTAGCGCAAATAACGGGAATCGGTGGCCCTGCCATCGGTGGTATTATTATAGCTTTCAATATCCAAGCGGCTTACGTGTTGAGTGCATTAAGTTCATTGCTTTTTGCAATATTCATGTTGTTTATGCGTATTCCTGATGCACCTCGTAGCGTACGTGGGAAAATGCTTGAACAGATGGCGGAAGGCATACGNTTTGTTTGGAGAAAAAAAATTTTACTTGGTGCGACGTCATTAGATCTGTTTGCCGTTTTATTAGGTGGGGCTGTATATCTTTTGCCTATTTTTGCTCGGGATATTATTGACGCATCTGAATTGGGCCTAAGTCCTGAAGAAACGTTGGGATGGTTACGTGCAGCTCCCGCAATCGGAGCCCTTTTTATGGCCGTNCTTATGGCACATCTCCCACCAATGCAAAAAGCTGGTANGACGCTTNTGTTTTGTGTGGCAGGATTTGGAGTNGCTACAATAATGTTTGGTTTTTCCCAGAATTTTTGGTTGTCTATGCTTATGTTNGCTTTCACTGGGGCCTTTGATAATGTAAGTATGGTAGTTCGACACGTTGTTTCTCAAATGTCAACACCCAANTATATGCGAGGCCGAGTCTCATCTGTAAATTCTATTTTTATTGGATCTTCCAATGAAATTGGTGGTTTTGAATCGGGTTTGGTTGCCCAGGTGTATAACCCAGTTGTGTCTGTCGTTAGCGGAGGGGTTGGAACGCTTTTGGTTGTGGCTCTCTGGAGTCGATTATTTCCTACCTTGAGTCGTTTAGGTACATTGGCTGAGTTGAGTAAAGAACGTCGACGTGAAGAAGAAATTGAAAATAATAAGGGTTCTTTTTCATGAATAGAAAGGATGTTGTGATATGTTGAAGGACTATAAAATACCGCAATCAGATATAGATTTTTTTGATCAAAATGGTTTTTTGATAGTTCGTAATGCTCTTAACCCTAAACAGGTTACAGATCTTATTACCGCAGGTGACCGGTTAGTAAGTAGTAAAGAGCAGACGAATAGACAGTGTACGAACGATGGTCGTTATGATGGGTTTCGGAATACTATCGCTCTTGATTCTAAATTCGCGGAATTGATTGATCACGAACGTATATTACCGACAGTGGTTCAGTTGTTGGGTGCTAGCCTTAAGGTAATGACTTCCCACCTAATTTATAANTATCCCGACGAAAGAGAAGCTCCTGANACGCACCGCATGCCAGGTTGGCATAGAGATTATCTTATGGCAACTAGTGATCTTGGCAATGAGGCTATTCCAAGACTTTTGGTTAAGTGCGCCTATTATTTAACCGATTTGAGCGAGAAGCAGCGCGGGGTCACTATGGTTGCTCCAGGTAGCCATCTTCTTACACATCCGCCGATAATCCCCGATAATCAAAAGGATCCAGTGGGAGCAATCGAGCCTACACTTGAGTCTGGTGACTGTCTAATTTTTGAGAACCGAACATTTCATGCCGGTGCGTTACATAGAGGTTCTGAAATTCGTAAAACTATAATGATGGGATATGGTTGTCGTTGGGTAATGCCNATGGACTACGTAAGTCAATCAAAAGAATTTTTAGCTACACTTTCACCAATTCAACGTTTCTTAGTAGGTGAGCAGTACGAACAAGTTGAAGCGTTTCAGCCNGATGGAGGAAAAAACCCTATTGCAGAGTGGTGCAAAGAAAAAGGTTTACCTACCGCTAGATATCCGCAAGTACAGCGTTAAATTCAGNGAATCAAGTAGATTTGCATGGCAAGAATACTGGTATTTATTCAAATCCTAGTAATCATGACTTAATTTGGCTTTTGTGGATGTGTGTTGCATATCCGATGTTTNAGGGGATATGTATTACGCTAGTACCACTCCGTATGGCAAGCCTAGAGTTTGACGAAACAACCGTTGGTCTGATTCAGGCCTTACCTGGTGTAACGGTCATTNTTTTGGGCCCCCCATTCGCGCAGATGTCAAATACTCGTTGGAGAGGCTGGACGCTGTCTTTTGTTTTTTTTCTTTCTGGGGTAGCTTCAATACTGTTTGGTTTTGCAGAATCTATTATTGGTTTTATTATCCCACAATTGCTTACGGGTATTAGCACTTGCGCCTTCTATGGGAATATGTTGGCTGCATCATTCCAATTGAGAGATGTGGGGGGACAGTCCTCTATACAGGGAAAAATCACGGCCTTTCAAGGGTTGGGAGTATTTGCAGGTCCTCTCATAGGCGGAGGGTTGTTAAAATATGGTCCCGTTTGGGCGTTTGCGCCTGGGATATTTTGTGCACTAATAGGCGTCTTTTCCGCTTTAAAATTATCTCATGGAATTGATAGAGGGACTCATTTAAGTTTGTCTCGTTACTTACTCCAGTCTTATCGTCAATCCTACGAGATCTTGACTAAGAAGCCAATAATTCAGCTCGGTATGTTATTGGTAGCGATGACGTCTTTTTTCTTATATGTCACGGGCGGTACTTTCTATCTGCTTTACGCNAATACAATAGGAGTTTCGGCGATGTTGGCAACATTGCTGATGAGTGGCCGGGAATTGTTAGCNAGCCTGCTACGTTTGTTTTATGGTATTGCAANTCGTTATGTTGGAAGNCTATCAATGCTAATTGGTTCGGTTATTTTAGGATCGATCACATTGTCATTCATGCCTTTAGCAAAGACTTATCCGGAACTAATACTAATTTCTATTGCTCTGGGCATTTCAGGAGCATTTGTTCCTCCAGCACTCAATTTGCTTATTGGAGCGAGTGCGAAGCCGGAAGATCAGGCTTTTGCTATTTTGTGCTTGGGCATTGGCCACTTCTTTGTTCAAACTCTGACGGCCCCCGTGGTTGGGAGTATGATCTTTAATTTTGGTTACAGTACTTCCTATCCTGTGATAGGTCTTTTTTGGACTGTAGCGGCTGTGATCATGTTTATTTTTGGTAAAAGAGTATTGGCTGAGGATTCGAAATGAAGAGTTCAACAGATAGGAGGCTCACAGGCTTAGATGTTTTAAACAAACACTCGACCTGTGAGCCTTTTTTTTACCGATTAGAAATCAGTTGTTCTACGACAGATGGATCGGCTAAGGTCGAGGTGTCTCCTAGTTGATCAATTTCATTTGTAGAAATTTTACGGAGAATTCTTCGCATTATTTTTCCGGATCTAGTTTTTGGTAACCCGGGTGCCCAATGTATAACATCGGGTGTTGCTATCGGACCAATGACTTGTCGAACGTGAGCCTTGAGTTCTTTCTTTAGGTCATCCGTATACTCTTCGCCAGCATTGAGGGTTACGTAAGCATAAATTCCTTGACCTTTTACATCGTGGGGGAAACCAACTACTGCTGATTCGGCAACTTTGCTATGTAAGACTAATGCACTTTCGACTTCGGCAGTTCCCATTCGATGACCTGATACATTAATAACGTCGTCTACGCGCCCTGTAATCCAATAGTATCCATCTTCATCACGTCGACATCCGTCACCGGTGAAATAGTAGCCCTTATATTGTTGAAAATAGGTGTTTTCAAATCGTTCGTGATCACCGTAAACTGTACGCATTTGACCAGGCCATGGCCTTTTTATTGCTAGTACTCCATTCACTCCATTTCCTTCAATAATTTCGCCTTTTTCTGGTTCGAGAACGATAGGTTCAATCCCAAAAAATGGTAATGTTGCCGATCCTGGTTTGAGTGGAGTTGCACCAGGTAAAGGAGTTATCAGGATTCCACCCGTCTCTGTTTGCCACCAAGTATCNACAATCGGGCAGCGTCCTTTGCCCGCTTGGGTGTGATACCATCGCCATGCTTCTGGATTGATGGGTTCTCCCACGCTGCCAAGAATCTTTAGAGAAGACATATTGTATTTNGATGGTAACTCTTCTCCTGCTGCAGCGATTGCTCGGATAGCAGTTGGGGCTGTATAAAATTGANTAACGTCCCATTTTTCAATTATTTGCCAATAACGCTCAGCATCTGGATATGTTGGAATACCACCGAACATCATGGTAGTAGCCCCATTGGCTAATGGGCCGTATATGATGTACGAATGGCCGGTAATCCATCCTATATCAGCGGCACAGAAATAGATGTCTCCGTCNTGATAGTCAAAAACATATTTATGTGTTGTTGCGGTATAAACCATATACCCACCCACAGTATGTTGAACGCCTTTAGGCTTGCCAGTTGAACCGGAGGTGTAGAGTATGAATAATGGATCTTCTGAATCCATTTCTTCAGGTTGGCATTCGTCAGATGCTTCGGCCATCAATGTGGAATAGTCAAAATCTCGTCCCTCTTTCATGGGACATTCAAAAGCATCGTTTTCAGAATGATGTTGGACGACGATGCAAGTAGAAACAGGTTGTCCCATTTCTTTCTCGGCGGTAATCATAGCTTCGTCAACTAGTGGTTTCATTACAACAGGCTTGGCTCCACGATAAATACCGTCACATGTTAAAACGGTAGTGCAGGTGGCGTCAACGATGCGATCAGCTAGAGCATCGGCAGAGAAACCTCCAAAGACTATTGAATGGACAGCTCCGATTCTTGCGCAGGCTAACATAGCGATGGCCAATTCGGGTACCATAGGCATATAAATAGAAACACGGTCCCCTTTTTTAACGCCCCTTTTTTTGAGGACATTAGAAAACTTACAAACGCGCTCATGGAGTTCTTTGAATGTTAATGTTTCATCTTCATTTGGGCTGTTGCCTTCCCAGATAATAGCGGTCTGGTCTCCTTTTGTAGCTAAATGACGGTCTAGGCAATTGTAAGTGATATTAGTTTTTGCACCTTCGAACCACTTTATGGAAATGGGTCCCTCGGTCATGTCGTAGTTATAGGAGCATACACTATCCCATTTTTTGTACCAGTGAAAGTCATCGGCTTTTTCACTCCAAAATTTCTCTGGATCAGCTATCGAACGCTCATATTCTTTTTTGTAGGATTCTAAATTATTTACAAGAGCACGTTTCTGTAATGATGCAATAGGCGGATATAGATCTGCAGACATAGTGTCACTCCTATGAACCGAGAGTTAAAATTAGTTCTGGAAATTCAGTTAATAATCTTTCGAACCGCAAAGGTATCTTATTTATGTTTGGTTTTCAAGGGCTAAGGTTTCGGTAATAATCCAATAGTAACGGCATGTCGTCAGTAACTTTACAACATGCCGTTACAGAAGTTTCAAGATGATTTTTGTGAGATCCTTTTTGAAAAAAGCAATTTGGTTAACTTGCCGCTGCTTCTGGTAATGGCCATCTATCACCCGCCATAAAACCACCATCTACGTAAATACATTGTCCAGTGACATAGTCTGAAGCAGGAGCAGCAAGAAAAGCAGCGGTACCAGCCATATCTTTCGGAGTAGCCAGTTTTCCTAAAGCTACACGACTTTCACCCCATTCTCGCATTGTTGAATTTGACCACATTTTCTCGGTGAGAGAAGTGACGACGAATCCGGGACATATTGCGTTTACTTGAATATTATGTTCGCCGAATTCTACCGCTTGGGCTTTTGTTAACTGACCTACAGCCCCCTTTGTAGCTGTATAGACAGATACCTTTGCCAAAGCATAACCCGTGGTTAGTGAACCAATATTAATTATTTTTCCTGCACCGTTCTTTTTCATATACCGTGCCGCTTTTTGGCTAAGGAAATATAGTCCCTTCAAGTTTACGTCCATGATTCTATCATAATTTTCTTCTGTAACTTCGTCGATCGGTTGACGTGCATTCATGCCGGCATTATTAACCAAAATATCTAGCCTTCCGAATTCTGAATCAATAGTCGCCAGCGTTTGGTCTAACGATGCCATGTCGCTTATGTCCAAAGGAATAGAAACCGCTGTGCCGCCAGCATCACGTATGCTTTGCGCCACTTCTTCTAATTGTTCAGTGGTGCGCGACGCACAGGCTATTGTAGCACCCTGTGAGGCTAATTCTTCGGCAATACCTCTGCCGATGCCTCTTCCTGCTCCAGTAACAAGGGCGACTTTTCCAGTCAAGTCAAAAATACTCATATGTTTCCTTTCTCTGTTTTTACGGTAGATTGGTAGTGTAATAAAGCTGAAAAGCTTTTAACAAAAATAAATCAAAAATAGTGTACTAAAATGGGTCAAATTTATTCAATCCGAAGCTGATTATTATTTGATATGATTTGAATGCATTTGCTATTAAGCGAGAGTTGGACAATAAACTGGGAAATTCATGCGTTCGCGATCTTCCCAAATATTTGAACGCGTATTTTATCGCCCCTACTGAAAGATTCTTTCGGATCTATTACAGCTATTCCATTTGCTGAGACCATAGAAGATACCATATGTGAGCCTTGTTGTGTAAACACGCTTGCATGCAAATCTCCATTATGCTCATATTGCAGTTTACAACGAACATAATTACGCCGGTCTCCTTCGTTGGAGGCATTATTGTTTAAGCTCGCAATAGTTTCTGGTAATTTCCACCTATTAGGCAGATGGCCTGCCGCTTTGTATAATGCAGGCCGAACAAATTGTAAAAAGGACATCATGCTCGAAACAGGATTTCCAGGTAGGCCGAAATACGGAGTTGAGTTGAGTTTGCAAAAAAGAAGCGGTTTTCCGGGCTTCATAGCTACACGCCAAAATAATGTTTTAGCACCCATTTCCTGAAGTACTTGTTTTACGTAATCGAAATCTCCAACCGAAACACCTCCCGAAGAAAGAATAAAATCAGCGTCACTTGCCTCTTCTATGGATCTTTGTATCTCTGCAGGTCTGTCGCGTGCAATAGGCAACATAATTGCCTCTGCACCACAACTTTCAGAAAATGAAGCAAGCGCGGTGGTATTACCATTTACTACTTTCCCATTTTCTACTTTTTCTTCTATTTCGACTAATTCATCTCCAGTGGTAATGATTGCTACTCGCGGACGACGATAAACCGTCACGAAACTTTGTTGAACGGTTGCTAAGACAGCGATTTCACCGGCAGATAGCCACTGGCCTGTCAAAAGAATAGGATTTCCGACAGAAAAATCTTCGCCTTTCTTTCGAATGTGTGCACCGATTTCTTCAACTTCGTTTACGTTGACGCTATTGTCAGAAGTTAAAACGTCCTCAATAGGAATAATTGTATCCGCACCGTCAGGAATGACTCCTCCGGTCATTATTCGGCTGGCTTGGCCCGTCTTTAAAGGGTGGATAGGAATTTTCCCGGCAGGTATGTCCTCAATGATTTCAAGTTTTACAGCTTTATCAAGTTGTGCATTTTGTACGTCCTGATAACGAACTGCAAATCCGTCCATCGCCGAATTGTTGTGAGAGGGATTATTACGTTTTGGGAAGATATCGCGGGCTAATAACCGTCCGCGAGATTCTAATAATCCTACTCGTTCGATGCCGACGGGACTAATATGTTCCAACACAATATTTTGTGCTTGTTCGGGGGTAATCATAGAGTCAGACATCTTCAAACACTTTCTTATATTTATGGTGGTTGCACGGCGAATTATGAAGACGGTCGATCATCTGTCTAATATGTAAAAACTATTAGATATGTGAAATAGATAGACTTATTGTTGTGGTTCGACCTAAAAGTCAGTGTTGAATTTTTAAAGAAAAATATCATGTAAAGCCGCGAGTTTCTCTGGATTTAAAATAATTTTAAAAGAACAGTTGGTATAGTTTTAGTAAAATTTATTTAGATTTATCATTATGTTTTGATGCGAAACCTATCTTCTTAAAGTTATTTATGATGCGTATTTACATTAGAGTTTTATTGGCACTTTTATTTGTCTCTATTTGGAAAACAAATAATTCCGCTCAAGATTTTTCTGGTTATCGATTGACAGATAATAGCGTGGTTGTTCAGGGACAAGGGGATTGGACTGCATGGAAAGCACCTCCTGGGGTTAAGGTGATTACAGAGGACGGCTGGGTGGAGCCACGTTTTTTAAGAAGCGAAATTAATGTTGCTACGGATGCTGAGGAGTTTACCTATGTGAATCCATTTGTCTCCAACGATACTCTTCAAGGCGGTGTTTCTGTTGGCGGCAGCAATGTTCCCGATGGCTCAAATATTTTAGATGGTGATATTTCAACATACTGGGAACCTATGCGAGATGATCCATTAGAGGATTGGTTCATTGAAGTTGACTTAGGGCGAGCAGTTGTTGCACATCGAGTTGTATTGCGATTTGTGGATATTGGGAATGGAGATCCTTTTTTGAAATTTCGTTTGGTAGGATCGGATGGACAAAGGTTTGGTGAAGAGCAACGTCGACGTTTCTATCGAGTGGGGCTTCAAACACAACCCAACAAGACCCAGCGAACATTTTCCTTTGATATCGCACCACAGAGGCCTGTTGGACCTAATATCACAGGCGAGATAATGCAATATTTACGGATCGATATTCTGGACACTGATGGTGCTCGTGCCGAGGAGATCGATGAAAATATTTTTTTATCACTTTCCGAAAGAGAGCGTGGATCGATAGACTATTTTCGAGTCACTTCTGCGGGGCGTGAGATTTTAGTCGATCGGGAAACTTGGGAGCTGTTACCCAAGGAAGAGCGAGGACCTATTCGTTATTACCGATATGAGACGCCAAGATTGGCGGAGGTTGAAGTCTATTCTTTAGGAGAAAATATAGTTCAATTAACCCAGAGTGAACGAGAATTAAAAGCGAATGAAAGTGGATTTGATTTTTTATTTTTCCGCATATACACCGATGGACTTTATAGTTCGGCTTTTCCTATGCGAGTTTATAATCCAGTATCAGACGAAAACCAGATATTACTCGATTTAGGGGCAAAGTATTGGCTTAATCGGATTAAACTTTTGATGCCTGAGCGTCCTCCTCCAGCTTACCAGATCCGTGTTTCTGATGGAACATTAAGTGCTAATGGAGAGCAGATCTGGAATACGTTTCCGGAGCGAAAGAATTTAAGTGGCTATCAGCATTTGGATGAATCGTTTTTGAGTCAAGAAGTGCAATTTATAGAATTGCGTCGGCTTGAGTTCAGTAGGACAAGTGAAGAAGGCGACGAATTGAGTGAGATTCAGGCGTTTGGCGAAGGGTATGTGTCGGATCTTATTTTGACTTCACCATTTATAGCATTAGATCGGTCACGGTTATTGACTTCAGTTGAATGGGAAGGCGATGTTCCGCCAGGCACTAAAATAGAGATCAGAACACGTTCCGGTGAACAGATTCAAAAGATTCCACATTATTTTGCTATAACTGGTAGAGAGATATCTAAAACGCTGTGGGAATTGCTTCCTGAAACCAGACGTCCACCTATTGAAATTGAAGAGAGAGCAGGTAGCGATTGGAGTAGTTGGAGTGAGATCTATCAAGACTCGGGCGGTCAATTTAAATCCCCTAGTCCTAGGCCTTTTGTCCAAGTGCAATTGCGTTTGGTTTCAAAGGAACCTTTGCGTGCGGCCAGGGTTCGGTCATTGCGACTAAATTTTAAACCTCCGTTAGTCGATAAAGTTTTGGCGGAGATATGGCCCATATGGGAAATTGAACCTGGATTTGAGCAAGAATTTACGATCTATATGAAGCCAGAATTTAGTGAGTCTAACCCAGGTTTTGATGTTTTGCGTTTAAGGTCATCGTCGGCGGTCCCTTTGGAGCTTCTGTCGGTAAGAAAGGGAATAGATGAGGCTTTTCGCTTCGGTTCCAGTGAAATTTTGTGGCCAGGTATTCTTAAACATACGGCGGTTGGAGATGGTGTAGTTGAATTGGATTTTCCTAAACCTGTTTTTCAAGGTAGACAAATTTATGAATTAAAATTCAAAACGAAGGTATTCCTCCAAAGTACTTCTTTTGTCGTCGAATTAGAGAGAAAATCAATGCCTGGACTTACTCAACAGGTTAGTTCTGGTGATGCTAGTAGTTTGGTTTCTTCTCAGTCGTTAGTTGTTGTGAGCGATTTAGGGAATACAGGGCTTCTTAGAAGCGTTCGAATTACACCTTCTATTATAACGCCTAATAGCGACGGAATTAACGAGTCCACACAAATTAAAATCTCAATTTTCCATGTTGAAGGTAATAAAAAATTAAATGTTGTTGTTTGTGATATAGCGGGTGCTATCGTGCGAGATTTATCGGCCTTTCGTGATCGAGTTAGTGGAGAGTTGACGATAGACTGGGACGGTCGCGATGAGATGGGAAGTTTGGTGCGACCAGGAATATATGCAGTTCGGATTCATTTTAATGCCGATTCTGCTATGGAAAAAACCGGAACTGTATGTTTGGTGCACGTGGTATATTAATGCTATTGATAATTCTTGTTTGGATATTTATTTCGGTATCTATGGTCGGTTTTGGAAAGTATGCGTGGGGTCAGGCACTTCCTTGGGGTAATGCTGCAATTATGCCTCATGGTGAGAGATTTGAAATTGATTATGTTTCACCAGCCATTCATAAATGGTATTCGCCTCGTTTTATCTCTGAAACATATATGCAGAGTTGGTATTCTTCTGATACGAATTATTCCTCTGTTCAATATAAGCGATATTTGAATCGCCTACTGGAAGGCGAAGAGCATTATGATAGTTTCGGGAATCCGCTTGGTAGGGGATGGTTGGTTTATAGTTGGGAACAAGAACAACCAGGACCTCGTGGTAGTTTTATAGATAAAAATTTAGGAGGGCTTTCTAGCCTTAGATTGCAGGGGAATCAACGTCCAGCCTATCGCGATTTTTTCAGTCGTTTAGTTATTGCGTCGGATCAGAGGGGAGACGGATTATATCGATTAATGGTGGGCGACGAAATTTTTACACGGTTCACTCCACTAACATTTTATAAACCACGGTTTAATGGGGTTCGTCTGGATTATGCGGGGGATCGAAGAAAGGCAACTCTTTTGTTGGCTCGGCCAAGTAATCCAGACGAGGAATCTCAGACGAATGCAACAACTCTGATGGCAGGACATCTAGAATTTGATGTTGGTCATCAGTTGAAATTTGGTGGAACTTATGTTAATGCGCATAACGTGGTTACTCAAGCAGATTTTGATGAGGGAAATCCACTCCACGGGATTCTTACTACTAACCAAAATCAATCGTTAGATAAAATATGGATTCGAATTCGGGACGATTCTCCCGGTAAGGGATCGGTTGGAGCTGCTCTGGCGGGTTTTGATATTGTGCTTGTAGATACCAGTGGACGTCATTTTCGTGGTAGTGAGGTTGGTTTTTTACCATCTGTCGATGGGGGCATATTGCAAGCGGGACGTCTCTTTGCGCACGATGAGGAAAGCATAGTAATCGAATATGATCTGGGGCGCTTCGACGTTGAAAAAATACAATCAAAGGATTTGCAACGGGTATGGATTGAACTGTCAGTCGCAAATGATTATCGAATTGAAACGGCGTCAGATCTTCAAACGAATGGAGAACGGCGAAACCCAGAAATTGTATATTTAACATCGGATCGTGCTCGGGAAAATGTGCAGGATAACACAAATACAAGTATAAGACGCATAGAATACGGGCTTCCTACGGCTAGTGAACTAATAGGTGTTGACTGGAACCTATTTGAATGGCAAGGATTATCCTTAAGGGGTGAGTGGGTATTGAATCGTCGGTATTTTCGATACCCTAACCCTGCTATTCATAATCACTTTGAATATTTTGAGACAGCAACAGCTGGTTACCTAGATGCATATTTTCAACGCGGTCCGTGGAGTATACGTACCGAAATTTTTGAGGTGGAAGATAGTTACAGCACATTTTATTGGCTTACTAGTCAGAGCGGTCGTATGCGGTATAAGAGTCCGATACCGCACGTTTATGAATTTGTTGACGATGACGATGATATGAACGGACTGACAGAATGGCAACGGCCTTTTTTTGTGAATTGGGGTAGCGATACCGAACAGCGCTTAGGTACTATACAGTCGGATAGGCGTGAGGTGGCTTGGCCGGGACTAGATGAAAATGGAGATTTTATCAACGATCATAATCAGAATAGAAATTTTCTGCCCGATTATGAGGAGCCATTTTTACGTTTCCGATCTGATCGGCCGGAATTTCTTTTTGGGCTTGATATGAATCATAATGGAGTAACTGACAGATTCGAAAACGATACGTTGCCGGACTACCCCTACAAAAAGGATCATAGAGGTTATAATGCTTTTCTTGCTGTTGAGGTTGTACCTGGCCTACGCTGGCAGTTCGGACACCAGAATATGAAGTTGATTTCGGGTGATGGTAAGACTATCTCCAAATACTATGTCGCGACATGGGTGCATAATATCCGGGGAGGTGGACGTCTGAGAATAGCTTCACATGGAGCTCGTGTGCGAGATACGATAGTAGATGATTTGCGTCTGTGGAGGCAGCCAGAAAATGCACCAGGCAGGATGGTTGATGTTCGAGATTTACTGCCAGGTCGAGATGCCCTGAAAAACTCGTTTTATGTTGACTTAGACCATCGCATTGGACCAAATATACAATTTTTTCACCGATTAAAATGGGACTGGACGGAACAATTTGAAGACAGCTTTTTTGCTTTGCAAAGAGAAGTAAGAAGTACGAGTTATTTTTTAGGAATTATTAATAAAGCAGAATGGAGTATCCCTGTCAGACTAGGGGTAATTGAGCCTCGGTGGAAGAGTGAATATCGACGAGTAAGGCCTTATAGTACGCGCGAAGATAAATATCAAAAATTAGAACAAATAGTGACTTTGATTTGGACACAGCCGCTGTTAGCAGAGAATGTTGGTGTCAGTTATTTTCCAAAGTATGGTAGGCAATTATTTAGTACGGAACTACAAACCGGAGTCGAAGCAAGTCGTTCGTGGATATCAGGTGATGAACTATTAGATCTGTTTCGTGATGGGACTTGGTGGACAGCGGTAGCACAAGTACAAAACCGTACTGCCTATCAAGGATACAAGGTTGTCACTCGGGTTGGAATGCAGTCACAGTGGCGTTATTATAAGGTACCTCCGGGTCAACAGACTAGTTTGTTTTTTCTTACCGTAAATGCCAGTTTAAATCAATGAAACTATATAAAATTTGCTGTGTTTTTTTCACCTTGATTTGTTGTACTATTTTATGTGCCCAACCTGCTCGGACTTTTGTTCTGGGTGGCAGCACCAGGCCTTGGGTCGACGGTGGGGGGGGTATAGATCCTACTTTTGTTTTGAATGCATATGCTGGTGAAGTTTTGCATACAAATTCTCCTAATGGGAGCATTGACTATCGTTATAGAGAGGGTGCCATTTTACCATTGCGTTTTCAAGAAAGTCAGAATATTGCCTTTCGGGTTTTGGATGATGGGCAAATAACTGCACCGACCTCCGGACGGGGACTTGAAAAACAGCTGGAGGGTACCGTCAATGGTGATCATGAAGTAGCATTTGAAAGAAAGCCAACTCTATTCGAGCCTCGAGTTACCACACAAGGTATATGGATAATTCTGGACTTTGGTACGCCTATTGGTATATCGCGAGTGCGTTTTTATCCAAGAAACACAGTAGTATCCACTCCCGGCATGCCGTTTCATAATGACTTTTTAAAAGGTTATGAATTGTGGATTAATAAAGATTTAGACAGCTTTGCGACTCCAGATAAATTAATTATGAGGGAACCAAAAAATGAAAAAGAGATTGTCGATATTCCAATACCTGTTCAATATGCTCGTTACGTTAAAATAAAATCCTTGGTAGATCAACCGTTCGAGATTGACGAGGTTGAGGTGTATGGTACGGGTTTTTTGCAACAGGGGATGTATTATTCAGATGTAATCGACCTGGAGGACAGAGCCGGTATTGGAAGAATAGAATGGATAGAAGAGATTGAAGGTGCGAGCGAGTTTTCTTCTCTCTCGGTACGCGTCCGAACTGGACTGGATGATACTCCTTTAGTTTTTAGAGAATATATACCGGGTGCGGGGGAAAGCGATGGAAGCTACATTGAAGTTTCGAAAGAAGTTTATACAGAGTTAGAACCAGCCTTCCGCGGAGGGATTGTTGAAGACGTTGAATCTTGGAGTCCGTGGTTTGCAACGGCTAACTCTGGATTGATATCGGCTCCCAATCCACGTAGGTATGTTCAATTTCAGCTTCAATTTGATGGGGAGCTCAATTCTTCCAGAATGATAGACGAATTGTCATTTTCTTATTTACAGCCTCCAATAGCTGGAAAGCTTGTGGGGGAAGTTTACCCTCGTGTAATGGTTGCAGAAGAGCCGGCGAGTTTTCGTTATGCAGTCCGGATCGAACGTAAAGATGGATTAATTCGAGGTTACGATAGAATAGAGGTCGATACGGGGATTCGAATATCGGACGTTCGTCAAGTCAAACTTAACGGTGAACCTTTTGCATTCAATCTTGATTATGTTTCTGATGATAAGTTCGGACTAAGTTTTTCTAAAATATATCAGGACAGTGATCTATTAGAATTCACTTTTGATATTCCGATTTTTCGATTTGGTACTACTTTTTCTAGTCGTGCTTACAGTGGTCAAGCTGACCAAGTCCCTCAAGCGGTTACTCCTGGAAATGCTACACATTTTGATCCGTCTGACATAGATGAATTATCTGGGCTGTCTGTTGCGATTCCCAAGCAGCAAATCGGAAAGTTAGTTGGTAATGTAACAGTCGATCCACGTATGATTACTCCTAATGATGATGGTGTCAACGAGAGTTTAAAATTTTTTTTTAATATACTTCAGCTGACTCGTGATACGCCTATATCGTTGGAGTTATATGATTTGAGCGGTAGGTGTATCGGGGTTTTGCTTGATGAATCAAGAGGTATCGGACCCGTTGAATTGACATGGGATGGAACGTTAAATGGAAACAAACTAATTCCCGGTATATATATCTGGCAGCTACGTGTTACGGCTGATGCTTTTGAAGAGTTTCATACAGGTATGGTAGGAGTGGTGTATTGAACGAAAAATCATGCGGTTGCAATAATATTAATGGCGTTTTTTCTATTAATGATTTAGTTCCTCGAATAGCAATTCTGTTTTTTTTGCTCTTACTTGTTGACATTGTCAAACCTGTGTATTCACAAAACTATGGGTCGCAATTAGGTACTGTGAAACGGGGAGGGAAAGTTTCTTGGGAACCAACGGGGCCTGGAGTCCTTTTTGATGCATTAGACCCTAGCGTTAGAAAGTGGTATGTACCACAGGAGCTTTATAACGAATTTAATTGGCATCAGTGGGAATATTCTAATTATGCCAGAGAGAATTATCAACGTTATGTGTCGACGACGTTGGAGGGTAATTATATTTACGACGTTTATGGAAACTTTCTAACACGTGGTTGGCAGATTTTTGACTGGCGGCAACAAAATCCACAGCCATTTGGTTCACAGTTAAATAGAGATGGGAGATTTGGCTCCTGGTTTTCCAATTTAGTTATCGCTTCGGATCATAAGGGACAATATCACTATGCAATAACGGTTGGTAATGAGATACGCACCACACTAACACCGATGACGTTTTCAAAACCTCGTTTTGATGGAATTCAGGTAGATTTCGAATCAGATAAATATGCTTCGACTTTATTGATGTCTCGGATTAGCAATACTAACGGGTCAGAGACATCAAATAATACAAGTTTGATTGGCGGTCGAGTGCAGGCCCAGATAGGAGATTTTGTTAGTTTAGGAGCGACTTTTGTAAATGCCCACCATGCTCAGACACAAACAGAAGTTTTTAACGGGAATCTTTTTAAAGGAAATTTAACGGGTGCTCAAAGTGTTGGTCAGGTTACCGTAATTGATTTGCTGATTAAAGACGATTCACCCGAAGACGGTGAAGCTGGTGGAGCATTGTTTGCCTACGATATTGTTATTTGGGATTTGAACGGTAGAAAGACGCGTGGTTCTGAGATAGGTTTCCGTCCCTACGTGGAAGGAGGATTTTTCCGTAGAGGTTACCTTTCTGCTGACGGTAATGAAGTAATTTCTCTGCGATATGATTTTCAGGATCGGACCTATACCGGTCCTGATCTTGGGACAATTCGTCGCATTCAAATTGAACTTGTTTTGGCTAATGATTATTTGGTAGAAATGGCATCTGATCTACAAAATAATTTTCGCGGTAAAGTTGTTTTTATTCCGGTAGCTCGTGCCTCAGGAAATGTAAAAGATTCGTCCAATCAAAGAGTATTGGCACTTGACTATGGTCTCCCCACTGCCAACCAGATTGCAGGTTTCACTTTTGAATTTACTGATTTAGATGGCGTAGATGCCTATTTTGAATTTAATAGAAACAACCAATACTATCAGTATCCAAATCCAGCGGTTCAGCGACATCATGTTGGAGAATCAATTGCGGAGGCTTGGATGTTAAATCTGTCGAAGCAGAAATATCCATATTTTGCATTTATAGAAGCTTTCAGGACCGAACCGAATTACCAAACGGGCTTTCACGTAGTTGATCAGAACGGAATAGTAGATTACGGAAGTAAGTTTAAGCTTTTTGAATTTGTTGACGATAACGACGATCAAGATCGTTTTCCCGATTGGGAACGAAGTGGGTTTACCTCAGGAGATAAACAAGTTTTTCCAGGATGGGATGAAAATAATGATTTTATCTCAGATTTTAATCAAAACGATACACCGGGTAGCCCCAATCGTATACCGGATTATAAGGAGCCTTTTTTGCGATTTCATGTTGATAGACCGGAGTTTCAATATGGAATTGATATGAATCACAATGGGACTATAGATAGATTTGAAAACGATGAAGATGCAGACTTACCTTACTCTCGTGATCGTGCAGGTTATAATATGTACCTGGGCAGATTTCTATTGCCTAGTATGCGGATTACTTTGGGTCGTCATCGTATAGATCAGTTATCTAGCGATTGTCGTAGTCGAGCAGATTACGCAATTCTTACTGCTGATTATACGAGAGGTAAGACGCGGCTACGGCTTTTTCAAGATCTTCGTAAGGTCAGAGACAATATTCAAGATGATCTGTTACAGTGGACACAGTTACCCAACTCGAGAGGAGAATTATTGCCGGTTGCTGATAGACTTTCAGCAAGAGATACGGCGATAAATACAACGTGGTTGGCATTAGATGTTGTGCCTCTACCCGCCTTTTTTGTAAAAAATTCCATAAAATGGTCGTGGTATCATCAGTTTGCGGAAAAAGTAAACTTAGTACTCCGTGAACAAAGAGAAGAGGGTTATTTTTTTGGCATAGTCAATAAAATAGAGTCTCGTTTTCAGTTCAGAAAATTATCTATAATTCCAGCATGGAAAAGTGAATTTCAACGACAGGCACCAATTGATGTTCGTGAAGCTATTATTCGGGAGCATAGTCAATTATTTCTTCTCATGGCTCATTTACCAGTTTTTGTTAGCTCTTATGTAGAATTGGGAGTTGAACATCATCGTTTTTCACAGCTTCGAGTTCCGACTCCGCCTAGTAGGGAGGATTCATTCTTCGAGACTACCGTGGTTGGACAGTTGACAAATATATCTGATTACCAAGGATACAAACTTACTACCGCACTGGGATTTGATATTACCAAACGACACTTTGTCATAGAGGGAACTCGTACACGAACTCGAGGTTTTTTGACTATTTTTGCGGGGGTAGAAAGATAAGGTGTCTTTCATTTTTTTTGTTATCACGGTTATTCTTAGCATAGCTTGTACCAATGAAAATAGAGATTTTATAATCGAGTCTAATTCGATTGGATTTGAATATGATGATACATTTTTTGCAGACCCAAATCTGGAAAATGTGGTCCGAAATAATTTGGGACGTCCTCGGGGTAGTATAAATGTTATTCAACTTGAAACTATCACAAGGTTAGACGCTAACTCGTCTGGTATAATTTCTCTTGATGGAGTTGAAAAACTTTCAGGATTGAGAGAACTCTATTTGTCTGACAATGAATTGACTGATTTATCGTCTCTGAGAGGGCTTGAAAAGTTACGAATACTTGATTTGTCGAGTAACAAAATCAGAGATCTTTCCCCACTAGCAAAATTGTCAAATTTGACACACCTAAACATCGATGATAACCAGGTCGAAAATATTGATCCCCTCAAATCATCCTATGCTCTTGAGGTTTTGACTCTCGACCATAACAATGTTACCAATGTCGACAGGCTGTTAAATTTACCAGCATTAGAAAGTGTAGAACTGTCAGGAAATGAACTTACCACACAAACAATAAATTTATTGCGGGATCGAGGAGTCCAAGTAGCGTTTTATGAAAGAGCCATTACGTTTGAAGACGCTAGATTGGAAGATGCGGTTCGTCGTGTTATAGGGAAACCCACCGGAGACCTCACTCCGTCGGATTTGCACTCGATAATAAAGCTAAATGTCCCGGGTCGAACGGCCTCACTTGTGGGTTTAGAGCAATTGGAAAATTTGCAGTATTTAAGTATTCGTGGCACGACTTCGTCTGCTGAGGACGGGATTCAATCGATATATCCGATTCGATCTCTTAAAAACTTGGTTACGCTTAGCATAAACAATACTGCGGTTAGTGATATATCTCCTTTAAAAGATTTGACTAGGCTGACCGAATTAAACCTGATGAATAACAGGATATCAGATCTCACGCCTTTGGGTAACCTTATAG